>JAAEOH010000070.1 GCA_024244645.1 Hyphomicrobiales bacterium | reverse complement strand
TGATCGTGCCGATCGCGATGGAAGAAAAGCTTCGCTTCGCCATCCGTGAAGGCGGCCGCACCGTCGGCGCCGGCATTGTCGCAAGCATCACTGAATAGACCACAAAATACGCAAACGCGCCGGTTCGCCCCGGCGCGTTTTTTTAATTTCTGATACCAGTCCGGATCGGATTGCAAATTTTGTGCCGGCCAAGCGTACTTGCCGCTTGAACCGGACCGTAAATGCGGTTAAACCGCCACTCGGCCTTAGGGGTATAGCTCAGTTGGTAGAGCGACGGTCTCCAAAACCGTAGGTCGGGAGTTCGAGCCTCTCTGCCCCTGCCATTGAAACCTTCCAGATGATCTGCCGGAATATCGGAAACCGAATGGTTTGGCGTGCTTTTTGCTTCATCGGCGCCGCAGAATATGCGCAAAGCTGAGGGCCCGGGCTCTTGAACTGGGCAGATCGCGTCACCAATTGTTGAAATAATTCGACAATTACCCCTTGTGATTTTCGGAATCGGCGATTATTAAGGAAAAAAACAGACACGCGGCGCGTGGGGCTGGCCGGTCCTATTTACGCGCCGTAAATGCGTGAGCGGCTTATGGCATCAAAAACAAATCCATTTACGTTTCTGCAGCAGGTCCGCGCCGAAACGTCCAAAGTGACATGGCCATCAAGGCGAGAGACGATGATCTCAACACTGATGGTGCTCGTCATGGTGGTCCTGGCGGCGGCATTTTTCTTTGCGGCCGATCAGGTTTTGGGCTTGCTCGTTGGGCTGGTTCTTAACGTTGGCAGTTAGTGCGGGCAGGAGACTCTAGATGGCGGCGCGTTGGTACATCGTCCACGCATACTCGAATTTTGAGAAGAAGGTTGCTGACTCCATTGAGGAGCAGGCCCGTTCGAAGGGACTTGATCATCTCTTTGAGAAAATTCTTGTACCGACTGAAAAAGTTGTGGAAGTGCGTCGCGGCCGCAAGGTCGATTCGGAACGCAAGTTTTTTCCCGGCTACGTGATGGTGCGAGCGGATCTGACCGATGAGGCCTATCACCTGATCAAGAACACGCCCAAGGTCACGGGCTTTTTGGGATCGGACAACAAACCAGTGCCGATTCCCGATTCGGAAGCAGAGGCGATCCTCACCCAGATCCAGGAGGGTGTCGATCGGCCGAAACCGTCCATCTCCTTCGAGATCGGCGAGCAGATCCGGGTTTCCGACGGACCGTTTGCGTCTTTCTCCGGCACGGTGCAGGAGGTGGACGAGGAGCGCTCGAGGCTCAAGGTGGAAGTATCTATCTTCGGACGTGCGACGCCTGTTGAACTGGAATACGCTCAGGTCGAAAAGGTTTGAGTGCTTTGCAGGGAAACCTGCACCCCGCGTGGGAGATGCTGAGGGCTAAGCCGGTCCTTGTTGTCGCACCACGCAACCGCAGCCGCCGGATTTCCGGCAACGGCCGGTTTACGGGCAAGCCTGTACCGGCCTGAAAACATGAGACGGAACCGTTCGCGCGGTTCCATATGTAAAGGCAGAGAGAGATATGGCTAAAAAAGTTGCAGGTCAGCTCAAGCTGCAGGTCCCGGCAGGCGCCGCAAACCCGTCGCCGCCTATTGGCCCTGCGCTTGGTCAGCGTGGCATCAACATCATGGAATTCTGCAAGGCCTTCAATGCGGCCACGCAGGAGATGGAAAGAAATGCACCGATCCCGTGCATTATCACATACTACCAGGACAAGTCCTTCACCTTCACGATGAAGCAGCCTCCTGTCAGCTACTTCCTCAAAAAGGAAGCCAAGTTGAAATCCGGCTCCAGTGAACCCGGCCGTACGGTAGCTGGGTCGGTCACCAAGGCTCAGGTCCGCACCATTGCCGAGGCAAAGATGAAGGACCTGAACGCAGCCGACGTAGAAGGTGCAATGGCCATGGTTGAGGGTTCTGCGCGTTCCATGGGATTGGAAGTGACGGGATAAGACGATGGTCAAGATTGCAAAACGCACACAAAAGACCCGCGACGGCATCGAGCCGTTGAAGCTCTACGAACTCGACGAAGCCGTATCGCTTGTCAAAGAACGTGCAACAGCCAAATTCGATGAAACCATCGAAGTTGCGATGAACCTCGGAGTCGATCCGCGCCACGCCGATCAGATGGTCCGCGGCGTTGTGAACCTGCCGAACGGAACCGGTCGTTCTGTTCGTGTTGCCGTGTTCGCCCGCGATGCCAAGGCTGATGAGGCCAAGGCTGCCGGCGCTGATATTGTTGGCGCTGAAGAGCTGGTTGAAGCAGTGCAGGGCGGTCAGATTGATTTTGACCGCTGCATTGCGACACCCGACATGATGCCGCTTGTGGGTCGCCTGGGTAAGGTACTCGGACCGCGCGGCATGATGCCGAACCCGAAAATCGGCACCGTGACCGCGGATGTGACCGCAGCCGTCACCGCCACCAAGGGCGGTGCGGTTGAGTTTCGTGTAGAGAAAGCCGGTATCATTCATGCTGGCGTCGGCAAAGCTTCTTTTGACGAGAAGGCCATTGCGGAAAACATTCGCGCATTTACCGATGCGGTCATGAAGGCCAAGCCAAGTGGTGCGAAAGGCAACTACGTCAAGCGGGTTGCCATCTCGTCCACCATGGGTTCCGGCGTGAAGATCGATCCGACCAGCCTGGCGTCTGCCTGAGCTGTTGAATGAATTTTGACCGGCAGTGCCGGTCTGACAAGTTTTCCGGCCTTCGGGCCGGGAAATCCGGGCCTTAAAACCCGGAACTCCTGTCCGAGACTGCGGGTGGTTATCCTTAATCACTTTGCCCGCATGAGACGGGTAAGATCCGAAATTTAGTGCGCTGTGCGCACCGCGATTCGGTTCGAACCTTCTTTGCCTTGCGTCAGATCAAGCGATCTGGCTCGAGGGGACAGGATCCTCAAGCGTCGCTTGCGGGTCGCAAATGGCCCCATGCGGCAAGGCAAAACCCGACAGGATCCGTCAAGGACCTGTCAACTGGAGAGTGGCAGTGGAAAGAGCGGAAAAACGCGAATTCGTCACACAGCTGAACGAGGTCTTCAAGACCTCCGGTTCCGTCGTCGTGGCCCACTATGCTGGCCTTTCGGTCGCGCAGATGAACGATCTTCGTTCGAAAATGCGTGAAGCCGGGGGCACGGTTAAAGTCGCGAAGAACAGCCTGGCCAAAATTGCTCTTCAGGGCACGGATGCGGAAGGGATTACCAGTCTCTTCCAGGGACAGACCGTCATGGCATACAGCGATGACCCTGTCACAGCACCGAAAGTCGCCGTCGAATTTGCCAAGGCCAACGAAAGCCTCGTTGTCCTCGGTGGAGCGATGGGGACAACCGAGCTCGACGCGAACGGTATCAAGGCTCTGGCCTCGCTGCCGTCACTCGACGAGCTGCGTGCGAAGATTGTCGGCATGATCAACACGCCTGCATCCCGCATCGCACAGGTTGTCAACGCACCGGCAGGTCAACTTGCCCGCGTTATGAATGCTTATGCCCAGAAGGACGAAGCCGCCTAGGCGCAACTTCGCTGTTCAAACCAGTTCGAACTGAACGTTTAAGGAAACTAAATCATGGCTGATCTTGCTAAGATCGTTGAAGACCTTTCAAACCTGACTGTCCTGGAAGCTGCTGAGCTCTCCAAGATGCTCGAAGAGCATTGGGGCGTATCTGCCGCTGCTCCGGTTGCAGTTGCTGCTGCCGGCGGTGCCGGTGGCGAGGCTGCTGCTGCTGAAGAAAAGGACGAATTTGACGTCGTCCTGACTGCTGTAGGCGAGAAGAAAATCAACGTCATCAAAGAAGTACGCAGCATCACGGGCCTTGGCCTGAAAGAAGCCAAGGACCTCGTTGAAGGCGCTCCGAAGGCCGTCAAGGAAGCTGTTTCCAAGACTGAAGCCGAGGAAATCAAAGGCAAGCTCGAAGCAGCAGGTGCTTCGGTCGACCTTAAGTAAGCGGTATCACCGTTTTGGAGCGGAGCCGGTTCGCCGGCTCCGCTTCCGGCGTTGATTTGCCGTTAGACCTTTTACCCAAGGGCCCGAAAACGGCCCTTGGGTAATGGGTTCTCTAAGACCCTTTATTCGAAGCCCCCTGGCCAGTGGCTTCGTCATTTGCAGGCCCGGATGCAAGATACAAGGAGCGACGATGGCTCAGACCCTTTCGTTTAACGGTCGCAGGCGCGTACGCAAGTTTTTTGGTAAGATCCCCGAGGTCGCCGAGATGCCGAACCTGATTGAGGTTCAAAAAGCGTCTTACGATCAGTTTCTCATGATCGATGAACCCGACGGTGGACGTCCGGATGAAGGGTTGCAGGCTGTATTCAAGTCTGTCTTCCCGATTTCCGACTTTTCCGGCGCGTCCATGCTGGAGTTCGTCTCTTACGAGTTCGAACCGCCAAAGTTCGACGTTGAGGAATGCCGTCAGCGCGATCTGACCTATGCAGCACCGCTGAAGGTCACGCTGCGCCTGATCGTCTTCGATATTGACGAAGACACGGGCGCAAAGTCCATCAAAGACATCAAGGAACAGAATGTCTATATGGGCGACATGCCGCTGATGACCGACAACGGTACATTCATTGTCAACGGCACCGAGCGCGTCATTGTTTCGCAGATGCACCGTTCGCCGGGCGTCTTTTTCGACCACGACAAGGGCAAGAGCCATTCTTCCGGCAAGCTGCTTTTTGCTGCGCGCGTCATCCCCTATCGCGGATCCTGGCTCGACATCGAGTTCGACGCCAAGGACATTGTCCACGCCCGTATCGACCGTCGGCGCAAGATTCCTGCGACCTCGCTGCTGATGGCACTGGGCATGGATAGCGAAGAAATTCTCGACACTTTCTATACCCACTCCATCTACACCCGCGAAGGTGAGGGATGGCGTATTCCGTTCCAGCCGGATGTCCTCAAGGGCACCAAGGCCATGAACGATCTGGTTGATGCCGACAGCGGTGAAGTCATCGCTGAAGCCGGCAAGAAACTGACCCCGCGTTTCCTGCGCCAGCTCGATGAAAAGGGCATCAAGGCCCTGAAAGCGACTGATGAGGATCTCTACGGCTCCTATTTGGCGCGCGACATCGTCAACCTGGAAACCGGTGAGATCTATCTTGAGGCCGGCGACGAGCTTGACGAAAAGACACTGCCTGTCCTGATTGAGGCCGGATTTGAAGAAATTCCGATTCTCGACATCGATCACATCAACATTGGCGGCTATATCCGCAACACGCTTTCGGCGGATAAAAACGAAAGCCGTCAGGACGCTTTGTTTGATATCTACCGGGTCATGCGCCCGGGTGAGCCGCCAACAATGGATTCGGCGGAAGCGATGTTCAATTCGCTTTTCTTCGACGCCGAACGCTACGACCTTTCGTCGGTTGGCCGCGTCAAGATGAACATGCGTCTTGACCTCGATGCGGAAGACACGGTCCGTGTGCTGCGCCGGGAAGACATTTTGGCCGTGGTCAAGACCCTCGTCGAACTGCGTGACGGCAAGGGCGAGATCGACGACATCGATAACCTCGGCAACCGCCGCGTCCGTTCTGTCGGCGAACTCATGGAAAACCAGTACCGTCTGGGCCTGTTGCGGATGGAACGCGCCATCAAGGAACGTATGTCCTCGATCGAGATCGATACGGTCATGCCGCAGGATCTCATCAATGCCAAGCCGGCTGCTGCCGCGGTGCGCGAATTCTTCGGTTCTTCGCAGTTGTCACAGTTCATGGACCAGGTGAACCCGCTTTCGGAAATCACCCACAAACGCCGTCTTTCGGCACTTGGACCGGGTGGTCTGACCCGTGAGCGCGCAGGCTTTGAAGTGCGCGACGTTCACCCGACCCACTACGGCCGCATCTGTCCGATTGAGACGCCGGAAGGCCCGAACATCGGTCTCATCAACTCGCTTGCAACGTTCGCCCGCGTCAACAAATACGGCTTCATCGAAAGCCCTTACCGCCGCATTGTCGACGGCAAGGTCACAAATGATGTGATGTATCTGTCGGCGATGGAAGAAGCCAAATACCATGTGGCCCAGGCCAACGCGATCCTCAACGACGACGGTTCGTTCACCGATGAGTTCGTGGTCTGCCGCCATGCTGGCGATGTGATGCTCGCTCCGCGCGATTCCATCGATTTGATGGACGTTTCGCCGAAGCAGCTGGTTTCCGTTGCGGCAGCGCTCATTCCGTTCCTGGAAAATGACGATGCTAACCGCGCCCTCATGGGATCGAACATGCAGCGTCAGGCCGTGCCTCTGGTTCGCGCCGAAGCACCGTATGTCGGAACCGGCATGGAGCCTGTCGTTGCCCGCGACTCCGGTGCAGCCATTGCGGCAAACCGCACCGGCATTGTCGATCAGGTCGATGCGACACGTATCGTCATCAGGGCGACAGAGGAACTCGATCCCTCGAAGTCGGGTGTCGACATCTACTCGCTGCAGAAGTTCCAGCGTTCGAACCAGAACACCTGCATCAACCAGCGTCCGCTGGTCAATGTCGGCGATCAGATCGAAAAGAGTGACATCATCGCCGACGGTCCGTCGACCGATCTCGGTGACCTGGCGCTAGGCCGCAACGTTCTCGTCGCCTTCATGCCTTGGAATGGCTACAACTACGAGGATTCCATCCTCCTTTCCGAACGCATCGTTCGCGACGATGTCTTCACCTCGATCCACATTGATGAGTTCGAGGTTATGGCCCGTGACACCAAGCTCGGACCGGAAGAAATCACCCGTGATATTCCGAACGTTTCGGAAGAGGCTCTCAGGAATCTCGACGAGGCCGGCATTGTCTATATCGGAGCCGAAGTCGCACCGGGAGACATTCTGGTCGGCAAGATCACTCCGAAGGGCGAAAGCCCGATGACGCCGGAAGAAAAGCTTCTTCGCGCCATCTTTGGTGAAAAAGCCTCGGATGTCCGCGACACATCCATGCGCATGCCGCCCGGAACGTTCGGTACGGTCGTCGAAGTGCGCGTCTTCAACCGCCACGGCGTTGAAAAAGACGAACGCGCGATGGCAATCGAGCGTGAGGAAATCGAGCGTCTTGCCAAGGACCGCGACGACGAGCAGGCCATTCTTGACCGCAACGTCTATGGCCGCCTGTCCGATATGCTGGCGGGCAAGAAGGCGATCGCGGGCCCTAAGGGCTCCAAGAAGGGCACCAAGCTCAATGCTGAAATGATGCAGGAATATCCGCGCTCCCAGTGGTGGATGTTTGCTGTCGAGAACGAAAAACTTCAGGGTGAAGTCGAAGCGCTTCGCGGCCAGTACGACGAATCCAAGAAGCGACTTGAGCAGCGCTTCATGGACAAGGTCGAAAAGGTCCAGCGCGGTGACGAAATGCCTCCGGGCGTGATGAAAATGGTCAAGGTCTTCGTTGCCGTGAAGCGTAAGGTGCAGCCCGGCGACAAGATGGCCGGGCGTCACGGCAACAAGGGTGTGATTTCGCGCATTGTGCCTATCGAGGATATGCCATTCCTCGATGACGGAACCCATGTCGATATCGTTCTCAACCCGCTGGGCGTTCCGTCGCGCATGAATGTCGGACAGATTCTCGAAACCCATCTGGGTTGGGCCTGTGCCGGCATGGGACAGCGCATCGGCGATCTATTGGTGGCCTATAAGGACGGTGGCGATATCAAGCCGTTGCGCAAGACCATCGACCAAGTCATCGGCTCCGGTCCGAAGGGCGAGCCGATCTCCAAATATGACGACGATTCAATTGTTCGTCTGGCCGAACAGACCAAGCGCGGCGTTTCCATAGCAACACCCGTTTTCGACGGCGCCGTTGAGGCGGATGTGAACGAGATGCTGGTTCAGGCCGGTCTCCATGAATCCGGCCAGTCTACGCTCTATGACGGACGTACGGGTGAGACTTTCGACCGTCAGGTGACCGTCGGCTACATCTATATGCTGAAGCTGAACCACCTGGTCGACGACAAGATCCACGCCCGCTCGATCGGTCCTTACTCGCTTGTCACCCAGCAGCCGCTCGGTGGTAAGGCGCAGTTCGGTGGACAGCGCTTCGGCGAGATGGAGGTCTGGGCACTGGAAGCCTATGGCGCCGCCTATACGCTTCAGGAGATGCTGACCGTCAAGTCGGACGACGTCGCCGGACGGACCAAGGTCTACGAGTCGATTGTCCGTGGAGACGACACATTCGAAGCCGGTATTCCCGAGAGCTTCAACGTCCTCGTCAAGGAAATGCGTTCACTCGGCCTCAATGTCGAACTCGAAAACACGCGCATCGATAATGAGATAGATGAGAACGCGGAACAGCTGCCGGACGCGGCTGAATAGAATACTGCGGCGCGCCGCTTGATGCAGGCGCGCTGCTTTCCGGACACGGGTTCGGGAAGGAATGCCGGAGACGGCACGACATTTTAGACGGTACGTGGCAAGGCAGGTACAACCACGACACCGTCTGCAAAGGGGCAATGCCCCACGAAGGAGACAGGCATGAACCAAGAGGTCATGAACCTTTTCAACCAGCAGGCGCCGGTGCAGACCTTCGATTCCATCCGGATTTCGATTGCATCCCCTGAAAAGATCCTCTCCTGGTCCTTTGGTGAGATCAAAAAGCCGGAGACGATCAACTACCGTACGTTCAAGCCCGAGCGTGATGGTCTTTTCTGCGCACGCATCTTTGGCCCGATCAAGGATTACGAATGCCTTTGCGGCAAATACAAGCGGATGAAGTACAAGGGCATCATCTGTGAAAAATGCGGTGTCGAAGTCACGCTGTCGCGGGTTCGCCGCGAGCGCATGGGACACATTGAACTGGCTGCGCCCGTTGCGCATATCTGGTTCCTGAAATCGCTTCCGAGCCGCATCGGCACTCTGCTCGATATGACGCTCAAGGACATTGAGCGTGTTCTTTACTTCGAGAACTACATCGTCACTGAACCGGGTCTGACGTCGCTGAAGGAAAATCAGCTTCTGTCTGAAGAAGAATACATGCTCGCCGCCGACGAGTTCGGCGAAGACGCCTTCACGTCGATGATCGGTGCGGAAGCCATTTTTGAGCTTCTTGCGGCCATGGATCTTGAAAAGATCGCGGTCGATCTGCGCGATGAGCTGGCGGCGACGTCTTCCGAGCTCAAGACCAAGAAGCTGATGAAGCGGCTGAAACTGGTCGAGAATTTCATCGAATCCGGCAACCGTCCGGAATGGATGATTCTCAAGGTCGTTCCCGTTATTCCGCCGGACCTGCGTCCACTGGTGCCGCTTGATGGCGGTCGTTTTGCAACGTCCGACCTGAATGACCTTTACCGCCGCGTCATCAACCGAAACAACCGCCTCAAGCGGCTGATCGAACTGCGTGCGCCAGGTATCATCATCCGCAACGAAAAGCGCATGCTGCAGGAATCGGTCGACGCTCTGTTCGACAACGGTCGCCGTGGCCGGGTTATCACCGGTGCAAACAAGCGCCCTTTGAAGTCGCTGTCCGACATGCTCAAGGGCAAGCAGGGCCGCTTCCGCCAGAACCTGCTCGGCAAGCGCGTCGACTATTCGGGCCGCTCTGTCATCGTGACGGGTCCCGAACTGAAGCTGCACCAGTGCGGTCTGCCGAAGAAGATGGCGCTCGAATTGTTCAAGCCGTTCATTTATGCCCGGCTGGACGCCAAGGGTTATTCTTCAACGGTCAAGCAGGCCAAGAAACTGGTTGAAAAGGAAAAGCCGGAAGTCTGGGATATCCTCGACGAGGTTATCCGCGAGCATCCGGTTCTCCTCAACCGTGCGCCGACGTTGCACCGTCTGGGTATCCAGGCTTTTGAACCGACGCTGGTTGAGGGCAAGGCCATTCAGCTGCATCCGCTGGTCTGTACCGCATTCAACGCCGATTTTGACGGCGACCAGATGGCGGTGCACGTACCGCTTTCGCTGGAAGCCCAGCTTGAAGCCCGCGTGCTGATGATGTCGACGAACAACATTCTGCACCCAGCCAACGGTGCACCGATCATCGTTCCGTCGCAGGACATGGTTCTCGGCCTCTACTATCTGTCGATCATGAATGAGAACGAGCCTGGCGAAGGCATGATCTTTGCCGATATGGGCGAGTTGCATCACGCACTTGAAAACAAGGTTGTCACACTGCACGCCAAGATCAAGGGGCGCTTCAAGACCGTCGATGAAGAAGGCAATATCGTGTCGGCGATCCATGAGACGACACCTGGCCGTATGATCATCGGCGAGCTTCTGCCGCGCAACTTCAAGGTGCCGTTCGATACCTGCAACCAGGAAATGACCAAGAAGAACATCTCCAAGATGATCGACACGGTCTACCGTCACTGCGGACAGAAAGAGACCGTTATCTTCTGTGACCGTATCATGCAGCTCGGCTTTGGCCATGCCTGCCGTGCCGGTATTTCCTTCGGCAAGGACGACATGGTCATCCCGGCAGCCAAGGCCGAGATCGTCAACGAAACCGAAATGCTCGTGAAGGAATATGAGCAGCAGTACAATGATGGGCTCATCACCCAGGGTGAAAAGTACAACAAGGTTGTCGACGCCTGGGGCAAGGCGACTGAAAAAGTCGCTGACGAAATGATGGGCCGCATCAAGGCGGTTGAGTTTGACGAGGATGGCCGTCAGAAGCCGATGAACTCGATCTATATGATGAGCCACTCCGGTGCCCGTGGATCGCCGAACCAGATGCGTCAGCTTGGCGGTATGCGCGGCCTGATGGCCAAGCCGTCCGGTGAGATTATCGAAACGCCAATCACCTCGAACTTCAAGGAAGGCCTGACCGTGAACGAGTACTTCAACTCGACACACGGTGCCCGTAAGGGTCTCGCAGACACCGCCTTGAAGACCGCCAACTCCGGATACCTGACCCGCCGTCTCGTTGACGTGGCTCAGGACTGCATCGTCACGCAGAACGACTGCGGCACCGAAAACGGCCTGACCATGACGGCCATTGTCGACGCCGGACAGGTTGTTGCATCGATCGGACAGCGGGTTCTTGGGCGTACCGCCCTCGAAAACATCGTGCATCCGCAGACCGGTGACGTGCTGGTTGCGGCCGGCGCCATGATCCTGGAGCCGGACGTCGTCGCAATCGAGGCAGCAAATGTGCAGTCTATCCAGATCCGTTCTGCGCTGACTTGTGAAGTGCAAAGCGGCATTTGCGGAACCTGCTACGGCCGGGACCTTGCACGTGGAACGCCGGTCAATATCGGCGAAGCTGTCGGTGTTATTGCCGCGCAGTCAATCGGCGAGCCGGGCACGCAGCTCACCATGCGCACCTTCCACCTGGGCGGCACCGCAACTGTGGTCGACCAGTCCTTCCTGGAAGCCTCCTACGAGGGCACGGTCCGCATCAAGAACCGCAACATTCTGCGCAACTCAGACGGCAACCTCGTTGCCATGGGCCGCTCAATGGCGGTGCAGATCCTTGACGAACAGGGTGTCGAACGTTCATCACAGCGCGTTGCCTACGGTTCGCGGATTTTTGTCGATGACAAAGACACGGTAAAGCGCGGCCAGCGTCTTGCCGAGTGGGACCCGTACACCCGTCCGATGATGACGGAAGTCAAGGGTACAGTTGAGTTCGAAGACGTCGTTGATGGCGTGTCGGTTACCGAGTCAACGGACGAGACAACCGGCATCACCAAGCGTCAGGTCATTGACTGGCGTTCGACGCCGCGCGGCGTCGATCTCAGGCCTGCGATCATCATCAAGGGCAAGGATGGCAAGGTTGCGAAACTCTCGAGGGGAGGCGAGGCACGCTTCCTGTTGTCAGTTGATGCAATTCTGTCGGTCGAACCCGGCTCCAAGGTCTCGGAGGGCGATGTTCTCGCCCGTGTTCCGATGGAAAGCGCCAAGACCAAGGACATCACTGGTGGTCTGCCGCGTGTTGCGGAACTGTTCGAAGCACGCCGTCCGAAAGACCATGCCATCATCGCAGAGATCGATGGTACGATCCGCTTTGGCCGCGACTACAAGAACAAGCGCCGCATTGTCATTGAACCGCAGGAAGAAGGTGCGGATACCGTTGAATATCTCATCCCCAAGGGCAAGCCTTTCCACTTGCAGGACGGTGATGCGATTGAAAAGGGTGACTACATCCTCGACGGCAACCCCGCTCCCCATGACATTCTTGCCATTAAGGGTGTCGAGGCTCTGGCTTCTTATCTCGTCAACGAGATCCAGGAAGTCTACCGCTTGCAGGGCGTTCTCATCAACGACAAGCACATCGAAGTGATTGTGCGCCAGATGTTGCAGAAGGTTGAGATCACCGATTCCGGTGACTCGGCATATATCGTCGGCGACAATGTCGATCGCATCGAGCTTGATATTGCCAATGAGCGCCTCGCAGAAGAGGGCAAGAAGCCGGCGTTTGGTGATCCGGTTCTGCTCGGCATCACCAAGGCCTCGCTGCAGACGCCGTCCTTTATCTCGGCGGCCTCCTTCCAGGAGACCACCAAGGTTCTGACGGAAGCAGCCGTTGCCGGCAAGATGGATGCGCTGCAGGGGCTGAAGGAAAACGTCATTGTTGGCCGTCTGATCCCGGCAGGCACCGGTGGCGCTATGAACCAGATCCGCCGTATCGCAACATCGCGCGACGACCTGATCCTGGAAGAGCGCAAGAAAACCTCCGGCGCGGAGGATGCGGGCCCGATGCTCGCCGATCTTTCTGCCGAGGCCGAAAAAGTGACGGCCAGCGAATAGCGTCGCGACGATCTGAAAAGAAAAAGCCCCGGCATTATTGCCGGCGCCTTTTTATGTTTGTCAGTCCGGGACGCGGCCGCATCTACATGGTGATGATCGCCACTTCACCTTCCATGGCGCCCTGGAATGCCGATGCATAGGGCTCTTCGTCCGGCATGCCGTCCAGTACACCGATCTGATCGAGCTCCGCTTCCTCATATCCTTCCTGCGCCAGCGCATTGAGTGCCTCGCGCACCGCCGAATCGTCATCGGGCGCGGAAAGCAGGATGTGAATATCCGTGGGCTCATCTCCCTTGCGCTCAAATGCTCTTCCGATGATGACAAAAACCGTCGCCTCTTCACCGTTTTCAAACTGGGATGCGTTCATCTGAAATTCCGTTTCATGCGCAATATGGCGAACCGATTCCCGTTGGATTGAATCGGGCAG
The DNA here is from genome assembly GCA_024244645.1 of Hyphomicrobiales bacterium. GTDB lineage: Bacteria > Pseudomonadota > Alphaproteobacteria > Rhizobiales > Rhizobiaceae > Hoeflea_A. The sequence goes on along the minus strand of JAAEOH010000070.1, from coordinate 3,659 downwards.
GGAACCTGTGACGACACTTGTGCGCTTTTCCGGCCGTATCTGCAAGAAATTGAACCGGGAAACGTCTTGTTTTGGCTCAGGATTGGCACTTTGGTTGCGTATTGGCGGTTCAGTCGAGATTATTTGCGTCAGGCACTTGACGACATCCCGGCAAATAAGTATCTACCGGCCACCAGAGCCGATGTGAGGCTGGCTGGTTCGGGATGACTCGTCCTGAAGTTCGCCTCAAACACGGTTCGTACTGCACGTTGATACAAACTGCTGCATGCACGACACGATTTATTCGTGTCCTCTGCAATTTTAGGGGCAAGCCGCCGTCGCGCGGATTTGCCCGTTTGCGCATGGAGTATACGTGCAAAAAGAGCGCCCAAAAGGGCATACGCAAGGTTTTGTATAAAAGGAAGGTTTGAATGCCTACCGTAAACCAGCTGATACGCAAACCGCGCCAGGTGCCGGTAAAGCGAAACAAGGTTCCGGCCCTCGAGGCCAATCCACAGAAGCGTGGTGTTTGCACCCGCGTCTACACAACGACCCCGAAAAAGCCGAACTCGGCATTGCGTAAGGTCGCCAAGATTCGCTTGACCAATGGGTTTGAAGTTATCGGCTACATTCCCGGTGAAGGCCATAACCTTCAGGAGCACTCGGTTGTCATGATCCGTGGCGGTCGTGTGAAGGACCTTCCGGGTGTGCGTTACCACATCATCCGCGGCGTTCTTGATACCCAGGGTGTCAAGGATCGCAAACAGCGCCGCTCGAAATACGGCGCCAAGCGACCGAAGTAAGATTAAATGGTTCGGACCGTGGCGCAGGGGCGTCACGTTTCCGACGGTAGTTGAGAGACAAGAGCATGTCCCGACGTCACAGTGCAGAAAAACGCGAGATCAACCCGGATCCGAAATTCGGCGATCTGGTGGTCACCAAGTTCATGAACGCCATCATGCTGGACGGCAAGAAGTCCGTTGCTGAGCGGATCGTTTATGGAGCCTTCGATGTGATCGAAGACAAAACCAAGCTGGAGCCGGTCGGCACATTCCACTCGGCCCTCGAGAATGTCGCGCCTCAGGTTGAAGTCCGCTCCCGCCGTGTTGGTGGTGCAACCTACCAGGTTCCGGTCGATGTTCGTCCCGAGCGCCGTCAGGCTCTGGCAATCCGATGGCTTATCAGCGCCGCCCGTAACCGCAACGAGACAACCATGGTCGATCGCCTTTCCGGCGAACTCATGGATGCAGCGAACAATCGCGGCAATGCTGTCAAGAAGCGCGAAGACACGCACAAGATGGCCGACGCCAACCGCGCATTCTCGCATTATCGCTGGTAACCGGTCGGCTACGACATTTGCACTGAAAGGCATTTGAAATGTCCCGCGAATACGCAATTGAAGATTATCGCAACTTCGGCATTATGGCGCACATCGACGCCGGCAAGACGACGACCACTGAGCGCACCCTGTATTACACGGGCAAGTCTCACAAAATCGGCGAAGTGCATGACGGTGCCGCCACCATGGACTGGATGGAGCAAGAGCAGGAGCGTGGCATCACGATCACCTCTGCCGCGACCACCACGTTCTGGAAGGGCCGCGATGGCAACATGCGCCGCTTCAACATCATCGACACGCCCGGACACGTCGACTTCACCATTGAAGTCGAGCGTTCCCTGCGGGTACTCGACGGTGCTGTGGCGCTGCTTGACGCCAATGCCGGTGTCGAACCGCAGACCGAAACTGTCTGGCGCCAGGCTGAAAAATACAATGTTCCGCGCATGATCTTCTGTAACAAGATGGACAAGATCGGTGCTGACTTCTTCCGCTCAGTCGAGATGGTCGGATCGCGCCTCGGCGCCATTCCGGTTGTCATGCAGCTGCCGATCGGCGCTGAAAGCGACTTCAAGGGCGTTGTCGATCTGATCGAGATGAATGCGCTGGTATGGCGTGATGAATTGCTCGGCGCTCAGTGGGATGTCGTGGAAATTCCGGAAGACCTGAAAGAGCAGGCCGAGGAGTACCGCGAAAAACTCATCGAGACGATTGTCGAGATCGATGAAGCCGCAATGGAAGCCTATCTGGAAGGCAACATGCCATCCAACGACGAAATCCGCGCGCTCGTCCGTCGGGGCACGATCAACGTGGACTTCTATCCGATGTTCTGCGGCAGTGCGTTCAAGAACAAAGGCGTTCAGCCGCTTCTTGATGCTGTCGTTGAGTATCTGCCTAGCCCGGTCGACATCCCTGCCATCAAGGGCATCGATGTGAAGACTGAAGAGGAAGTCAGCCGCGTCGCTTCTGACGATGAGCCGCTTTCCATGCTTGCATTTAAGGTCATGAACGATCCGTTCGTCGGTTCGTTGACTTTTGCCCGCATCTATTCCGGCAAGATCGACAAGGGTTCGTGGGTTTTGAACACGGTCAAGGATAAGCGCGAGCGTGTTGGCCGTATGCTTCAGATGCATTCCAACAGCCGTGAAGACATCGATGTCGCCTATGCGGGCGATATCGTTGCGCTGGCCGGTCTGAAGGAAACGACAACGGGCGATACGCTCTGCGACGCGATGAAGCCGGTCATTCTCGAACGGATGGAATTCCCTGATCCGGTTATCCAGATCGCCATTGAGCCCAAGACCAAGGGCGACCAGGAAAAGATGGGTATCGCACTCAACCGCCTTGCGGCCGAGGATCCTTCATTCCGCGTCAGGTCGGACGAAGAATCCGGTCAGACCATCATCGCCGGCATGGGTGAATTGCACCTCGATATTCTCGTTGATCGCATGAAGCGCGAATTCAAGGTTGAGGCCAATGTCGGTGCGCCGCAGGTTGCCTATCGCGAGACCATCACGCGTGAAGCGGAAATCGACTACACCCACAAGAAGCAGTCTGGTGGTTCCGGTCAGTTCGCCCGCGTCAAGATCATCTTCGAACCCAATCCTGAAGGCGAGGAGTTTGAATTTGTATCGAAGATTGTCGGCGGTAACGTCCCCAAGGAATATATTCCTGGCGTGCAAAAGGGTATCCAGAGCGTTCTGACATCCGGTCCGCTTGCCGGTTTCCCGATGCTCGGTGTGAAGGCCACGCTGATTGACGGTGCCTACCACGATGTTGACTCCTCGGTCCTCGCCTTTGAGATCGCAGCCCGCGCTGCATTCCGCGAAGGTGCCCAGAAAGCCGGCGCTCAGCTTCTCGAGCCGATCATGAAGGTCGAGGTGGTTACGCCGGAAGACTATGTTGGTGACGTGATCGGTGATCTGAACTCACGTCGTGGTCAGATCCAGGGTCAGGAAGCCCGTGGTATTGCCGTTGTCATCAACGCCCATGTGCCGCTGGCCAACATGTTCAAATACGTGGACAACCTGCGTTCCATGTCACAGGGCCGCGCCCAGTACACCATGCAGTTCAACCACTACGCGCCTGTGCCGTCCAACGTGGCTCAGGAAATTCAGGAAAAATACGCCTGATCGCGGATTGAATTAGTAGACAGAATTGAAATCAGCCCGTCCACCGGGCACGGAAACACGGAGAGCCGAAAATGGCGAAAGGCAAATTTGAACGTAACAAGCCGCACGTGAACATCGGCACGATTGGTCACGTTGACCACGGCAAGACGTCTTTGACGGCCGCGATCACCAAGTACTTTGGTGACTACAAGGCCTATGACGAGATTGACGGA
>JAAEOH010000069.1 GCA_024244645.1 Hyphomicrobiales bacterium | reverse complement strand
CCTTGATGACCTTCTCCGAAGAAGGTGCTCGTGGCCCGGGTTTCTTGCTCATCTTCACTCCTTGATGGTTACGATGAGCCAGAAACCATCCTCAAGCAATCAATCTCAAACTGTCCACTAGGCGAAGACGTCACACACAAATATGCGCTGATCGCTTTTGGAACTTTCACACCGACGGTAGTTGCCACCTACGGGGCTGTCGACAATGTCGACCCCACACTGATCCGCATGGGCCAGAGTTTCGGACTTTCGTGGATGTCGATTGTTCGTAAGATCGTTCTGCCCGGCGCAATGCCCGGCATACTATCGGGCCTGCGCATCAGCCTTGCCATCGCAATCATCTTGCTGGTTGCAGCCGAAATGCTGGGCTCCGAATACGGAATTGGGGCTTATATTCTCGAGGCGGGTTCGCTCTACGATCTCGAGCGGCTGTTTGCCGGCGTCGTGATCCTGTCTCTTCTTGGCGTGGCGGTCAGGGCTGCAATCAGCCTGGCAGAGCGCCGGTTGCTTGGATGGCGCATTTAGGCACCATGCCGTCTTATTGTACCAGCGCTGAGGCCGAAGCTTGATTTGCGCTGAACATCGGGATTTTGCCTACCAAAGACGCCATTCTTCCTCGGTATCCAGCAACCAGACGGTAAATCCAAGGATTGCTGCAATTGCGGCCGCAAACAGCCCAACCTGAACCTGACCAGTGATCAGAAGATAAATTGCCGGTACCAGCAGGGCAAAAGCCGCCGCCGCACACAAAAACGCAAGAGAATTCCGGGTTTCGGATTCAGTACTCTCTGGCTTAGCACTCGCGCGGCCGCGCTTATCAGCGCCCCATGCAGGTGCGTGACCATCATGCTCAACGATTTCCATACAAAACTTCTCCTGTCCACCGCCCCGGCAGGTTAAAATTCGCCCATCAGTTTAAAATGGCACCCCGCCCGCATTGGGGATTGAGATGCAGCCATACCAATATGCAAAAACAATTTGGCAAACTTTGGGCCTCGAAAAAATCTTGGTACTCAAATAAACAAAAACTTAACTAATCGCGGCAACCTATCACACGATCCGGGAGATTTGCGAGCGTTTCCTTTATGCCTAACCAAAGGTTAATATTTTGCCAGCTTCCGGCAAACCCGGTGCTTTTACAGCAGGATATCGATGAGCCGGAAGGCAGACGCAATGCGTCAGGAAAACAACCTTCGGTGGATCCGGCGCAGTGCTAAAACCGCGAGCGCAACCGGGAACGCAGCAGTGTTCAGCGGCAACAGGATCTGGGCAAGCAACTGGTCGTGTAAATGGATCAAAGGTGTCGTCAAAGCCTGCGCCAACAGGTTCACCACGTGCTGCACGGGCATGGATAAAAACCAGGCACAAGCGACCAGTGCCAGGCCTGCAAACAGACGGATGAAAATTGCCCGGCGCTTCATCCCGTTTGTCTTTTCCATCACGCCGGCTGTAAACGCTTCGCCAGGCAATTCCACTTCAGAAGCTGCGAACAGGGCCTGTAAAGCCGGATCACGATTGTCTGTCATTGTGGATCCTCCGGTTGTTTTGGTCGATATGCGGACAGGATTTGCTGCAGGCGCTCCGTTCCGCGGCGTATATGGGATTTGACGGTTCCGAGCGGCAGGCCGGTCATTTCGCAGATTTCCGCGTGCGTCATGCGCTCGTGATAGGACAACACAACGCACAGCCGTACAGGGCCCGTCAGCGTAGAAAGGGCGCGGTCGAGATCCATGGCCATGCCGGTGTCTGACAGTTGCGAGAGATCAGCGCCCTCATATTCATCGGCGTCCCGCAGCGCATCGTTTTTTCGGCTGTGCTGGAGCCAGACCGAGATCGCAAGGCGTTTGAGCCAGGCACCAAAACTTCCCGGCTTTTGCAGGCGCGAAATATTGCGCCAGGCCTGCAGAAAGACCTGCTGGGCGAGGTCATCCGCCAATACGGCGTCACCGCAGCAACGCCGCATCAGGTTGCGGATCCACGACTGGCGGCGGCGCACCAATTCCTCGAACGCGCCGCGATCGCCGGTTATTGCAAGATCGACGACCAGGCTCTCCGGGCTTTTGGAAAAGTCTTGGCGTGCCGGGCGCAAGGTGATTAGCCCCGGCGCCCGAGAGATGTTGTGGCCTTATTCGATCGCCGGTCCCGCCCGACCACTCCGGACGAGACAAGCAAGCCGACAGCGACAAAGAGAACCAGGACGGATGCTCCCAGTATGGGCAGCAGCGCTGGCGGGTACTGAAGACCGAGGAGCCAACCCAACAACGCCAGACCGGGGGCAACGAAGAGCGTGACAAGACCATAAATCCGCAATTCGCGCTCCAGTCGCTTGCCACCGCCCGTGCTTGCCGACAGCAGTTTGTCCATCAACGCTTCATCGATCGACTGTCCGCTCTCAACGATGCGGCGCAACGTTTCCTGCTGTGATTCACGCTTGCGGATGTCGTACCACATGCCTGCTACTACAACGGCTGCGATGAACATCCAGAACCCAAAGGCACCTAAACCGGCTGCGACGCCTGCAAATCCGCTCATTCCTTCCATCTCACTCTCCTGAATTTTGAATGGCTTTTGCCTATAGAGATGCGGCACGCAGCCGTTTGGATGCATCGTGGCAAAATTTTCTTTGTTTTGGCAGCCAGTCAACAGTGGCAAATCCGCTTCGGCCGTATTCAAACGGGTTTGCAGGCGGCAAAGCAATCACCATCAATCTGTCGATTGCAATGGCTTCCATTTGAGCAAGACACGCACTAACGTTCCGCCATGGTTTCGGATCGGCCAATTCTTGGCATCCTCCTGATGATTGGATTTTGCCTTCTTGCTCCTTTGGGCGATTCGATCGCCAAGGTGCTTGGGGACACCATTCCGCTCGGTCAGCTTCTTCTGGTGCGATACTTCCTGCAGGTGATCATACTCTTGCCTCTGGTGCTTTTGACCGGCCGTTCTTTGCACATGACGCAGCGAAATTTCTGGCTCATGTGCCTGCGCACGGTTCTGCATATTCTGGGGGTCGGCGCGATGTTCGCATCGTTGCGTTTTCTGCCGCTCGCCGATGCGGTCGCGATCGCCTTCGTCATGCCCTTCATCATGCTGCTCCTGGGCAAATATGTCCTGTCCGAAGAGGTGGGGCCTCACCGGCTTGCCGCATGTGCTGTCGGCTTTTTAGGAACGCTTCTGGTAATTCAGCCGAACTTTGCGGCCGTCGGTACGCCGGCGCTGCTGCCTTTGGCCGTCGCCGTCTTTTTCTCGTTTTTCATGCTGGTCACCCGGCGGATCGCCAAGCAGATCGACCCGGTCAGTCTGCAGGTTTCAAACGGCGTTATCGGCACAGCCCTGCTTGCCCTTTCGATGTGGCTGTTCAGCGGCACGGACCTGCAACCATTCGAGATCGTCAGACCCAGCCAAAACGAGGTTCTATTGCTCGCCGCACTCGGCTTTCTCGGCACGACGGCGCATTTGCTGATGACCTGGTCCCTGCGTTATGCGCCGTCGGTGACACTCGCGCCGATGCAATACCTGGAAATCCCGTTCGCCACATTCATTGGCTGGCTAGTGTTCCGCGACCTGCCTAATGCGCTTGCCGGGCTCGGTATCGTTATCACCGTCGGTGCCGGTCTTTATGTCATCTACCGCGAACAGGTCGCCGTAAGCCGTCAGACAGTGAAAATCTAACCACGTCTGGCATGCTGCAGCTGAAAACCCAATCAGACATCCAGTGTGTGATCACGCTCCCAGTTGGAAAAGTGCGAAACGAAACTGTTCCACTCCTTGTTCTTCAGCTTCAGGAATGCGCCACTGAACTCGTCACCCATCAGTGCCTTCAGATCCGCGTCGTTATCATAAGCCCGCAATGCATCGAGCAGGTTGAGGGGCAGGCGCGGCGCATCGGTCACCAAGTGACCTTCGGCATACATGTCGATGTCGTAGCGCTTTCCGGGATCGGCTTTCGACCGCATGCCGGAAAGGCCTGCGGCAATGATGACCGCCTGCAGGAGATAGGGATTGGTCGCACCGTCCGGCAGCCGCAACTCGAAGCGGCCGGGGCCGGGAACGCGAACCATATGTGTGCGGTTGTTGCCGCTCCACGTCACCGTGTTGGGCGACCAGGTGGCGCCGGAAGTCGTTACCGGGGCATTGATGCGTTTATAGGAATTGACTGTTGGGTTGGTGATCGCCGTCATGCCGACGGCGTGTTTCATGATGCCGCCGAGGAAGTTCATACCGCTGTCGGAAAGGCCGAGTTCCTTGGAATCATCAACAAAGATATTGTTGCTGCCGCTTTCATCCCATACCGAAATATGGGCGTGGCAACCATTGCCGGTGAGGTTTTCAAACGGCTTCGGCATGAAGGTGGCGCGAAGTTCGTGCTTTTCGGCAATCGATTTGACCATGAACTTGAAAAAAGAATGCTTGTCGGCCGTTGCCAGCGCATCATCAAACGCAAAGTTCATCTCGAACTGACCGTTGGCGTCCTCATGGTCGTTCTGATAGGGCCCCCAGCCCATCTGCAGCATGTAGTTGCAGATTTCGGCAATCACGTCATAACGGCGCATAACCGCCTGCTGGTCGTAACAGGGTTTGGCTGCCGTATCATAGGGGTCGGAGATCTGGGTGCCGTCCATCGTCGTCAGGAAATACTCCGCCTCGATGCCGGTCTTGATGCGCATGCCCTCACCTGCTGCATCCGCCACGAGGCGCCTGAGCGTATTGCGCGGTGCCTGTGCGACCAGCTCGTCGTCCATGACGCAATCGCCGGCAACCCAAGCGACTTCCGGTTTCCACGGCAACTGGATGACGCTGTCGGGATCGGCAACGGCCAGCATGTCGGGATGGGCCGGCGTCATGTCGAGATAGGCGGCAAAGCCTGCAAAACCCGCGCCTTCTTCCTGCATTTCACCAATCACTTCCGCTGGCACCAGCTTGGCGCGCTGCCCTCCGAACAGGTCGGTGAATGAAATCATGAAGTATTTGATGCCATTTGCTTTCGCAAAGGTCGCCAGATCTTTCGCCATGTTGTGTTCCCAATCCCCTTTTTTATCGCGTTTTTTCGCGCTCTAATCGTTTCCATGACCCGGGATCCAGTCGGTTCCGGCCAGAGGGATACCAGACATCGCCGCCGCTTCGACCGTTAGTGCGCACAGATCCTCCGGCTCCAGGTTACGCAGATCGCTCTTGCCGCAGGCGCGGGCAATTGTCTGGGCCTCCAGTGTCATCACCTTGAGGTAATTGGCAAGCCTTCGACCGACCACAACCGGAGCAAGTCGCTTTGCAAGCTGCGGATCCTGGGTGGTGATACCTGCCGGGTCCTGGCCTTCGTGCCAGTCGTCATAGGCGCCTGTCGTGCTTCCGAGCTTGCGATATTCTTGCTCCCAGTGCGGATCGTTGTCACCGATCGCAATCATTGCGGCCGTGCCGATCGAAACCGCATCGGCGCCCAATGCCATCGCCTTTGCAACATCGGCGCCGTTGCGGATGCCGCCGGAGAGGATCAGCTGGACTTCGCGGTGTACACCGAGGTCCTGAAGCGCCTGCACGGCCGGCCGGATGCAGGCTAATGTCGGCTGACCGACGTGTTCGATAAAGACTTCCTGGGTCGCCGCCGTGCCACCCTGCATGCCGTCGAGAACAACGACATCTGCTCCGGCCTTGACTGCAAGGGCGGTGTCATAATAGGGGCGCGAACCGGCTACCTTCACATAGACCGGTTTTTCCCAACCGGTGATCTCGCGCAGCTCGAGGATCTTGATTTCCAGGTCGTCCGGGCCCGTCCAATCGGGGTGCCGACAGGCCGAACGCTGGTCTATGCCCTTTGGAAGATCGCGCATTTCGGCAACACGGTCGCTGATTTTCTGACCGAGAAGCATGCCGCCGCCGCCGGGCTTGGCGCCCTGACCGACCACAACCTCGATGGCGTCCGCGCGGCGCAGGTCATCCGGATTCATGCCATAGCGTGAAGGCAGCAGCTGATAGACCAGCTTGTCTGAGTGGCCGCGCTCTTCGGGCGTCATGCCGCCGTCACCGGTGGTCGTCGACGTGCCGGCAGCGGACGCGCCGCGCCCGAGCGCCTCCTTGGCGGCACCCGACAGAGCACCAAAACTCATGCCGGCGATGGTGATCGGAATGTCCAGTTCGATCGGCTTTTTGGCGTGGCGCGTACCAATTGAGACCTTCGTATTGCAAGTCTCGCGATAGCCTTCGAGCGGATAGCGAGAGACCGACGCGCCGAGAAATAAAAGGTCGTCAAAATTCGGCACGTAGCGTTTTGCCCCGCCGCCACGGATATCGTAGATACCGGTAGCGGCCGCACGGCGAATTTCCGAATTGGTGTATTCGTCGAAGGTCGATGGCTGGCGCGGATGGGTTATTGGTCTTGCCATGTCATGTCCCCTCAATATGCGTCGATATTGTCGATGTTGAAATTGTAGAGTTGCCGGGCCGAACCGAAGCGCCGGAAGTCTTCTGGCCTGGCGTCCTTGACTTCGCCGCGCTCCAGAAGCTCGGCCAGCAGTTCGAGATGCTCGGGCCGCATCTCCTTTTCGATGCAATCCGCACCGAGCGACTTGACGGCACCTTTGACGAAAAGGCGCGCCTCGTAGAGGCTGTCGCCGAGGGCATCGCCGGCATCGCCGCACACGACCAGATTGCCCGACTGCGCCATGAAGGCCGACATATGGCCGACATTGCCGTGGACAATAATGTCGATGCCCTTCATCGATATGCCGCAACGCGAGGAGGCGTTGCCTTTGACCACCAGCGTTCCGCCTCGGCCTGTCGCACCGGCATACTGGCTGGCATCGCCGTCGATGACGACTTTGCCGGACATCATGTTTTCGGCAACGCCCGGCCCTGCCGATCCCTCTATCAGGATCGTTGCCTCCTTGTTCATGCCGGCGCAGTAGTATCCGGTGCTGCCGCGCACACTCACCGTGAGCGGCCCGTCGAGGCCCACGGCCACGGCGTGCGAACCGCGCGGGTTGAGCACTTCCCATTCGGCATCATTCGTGCCGGCCGTTTGTTGCTGCAGTGTTGCATTGAGTTCGCGCAGCGAGCACGCGGCCATGTCGAGTGTCGGCATTGTTCAGTGCTCCCAGAAATAGACGGTTGCGGGCTCCGGCTCCCAGACGCGCGCGTCGAGAATGCCCGGCAAATTGACCAGTGCCCGGTATTCGGAGCCGAAAGCCACATAACGGTCGGTTTCGGCCAGCACCGCCGGCTTGCAGGCAATCGGATCGCGCAGCACGCCGAAGCCGCGTTTCGTGCCGACGACAAATGTATAGAAACCGTCAAGCGCACTCAGGCAGTCTTCCAGCGCCTCGCCCAGATTGGCACCGTTCTGCATGCGGTGGGTCATATAGGCGGCGCCGACCTCGGTGTCGTTTTCCGTCTCGAATTTCATGCCCTCACGCACCAGTCTGCGGCGCAGCGAATTGTGGTTCGAAAGTGATCCGTTGTGCACAAGACATTCGTCCGTCGCGGTCGAAAACGGATGCGCGCCCATGGTGGTGACGGCGGATTCGGTTGCCATGCGGGTATGGCCGATCCCGTGGGTGCCATGCATCGATCGAATACCAAAGCGGTCGACAACCTGTTCCGGCAGACCGACTTCCTTGTAGATTTCAATGACATCGCCGCGGCTCATGACCCGCAGTGCCGGGTGGCTGGCAGCAAGGTGTGCCTCGACCAACGGCATCTTGTCCGAAGGTGCGGTTATTACAGCGTGGGTATCGTTGCGGCTAAGACTTGCCGCGCCGCCCGCCGCCTCGATCAGGGCGATTTCAATTTCAGAAAAATCCTCATCTGGCCGATCCGACTGGATCGTGATTTTGCTGACGGCGCCATCGGCATCGGAATAGACGGCAATTCCGGCACTGTCCGGGCCGCGGTCGGTCATCGTTATCAGCATGTCCGCAAGCAAGTCACCCAGTTGCGGCTTCAACGCCTCGTCTTTCAAAAACAGCCCGACTATCCCGCACATCTATGCCTCCACTAACCGACAGTTCTGCGACAGCATAATGAAGTCGGCGATATGATGCAATACGCAGGAATAAATATTTCCTGTGAGGAAAAAACTGTGAGGCTGGGATCAACCGGGCTGCCGGCATCAGTCCTTTTGAGGATAGGAAATGATCGACAAAAACCGGATCGGCAACTGCAACAGATTGTCAGGCCCATGTGGCGCATTGGCGTCGAAATAAAGGCTGTCGCCCGGCCTCAGATGATAGGAATTGTCCCCGTGACGGTACTCCACCTCGCCTTCCAGCACGTACAGAAACTCCAGTCCGTCATGCTGAAACGTCGGAAATATATCTGAATCGCTGGTCAGCGTGATCATGTAGGGCTCGACCATCAGGCCGCTTGAATTGCCGCCAAGATGACCCAGCAGGCTGTATTGATGGCCGGCGCGCGAGCCGCGGCGTTCGATTTCCAGACCTTCGCCGGCCTTTACATGAACCGCGCTGCGGGTTTCCTCATATTCGCGAAAAAAACTCGAAATCTGCACGCCAAGGGCCGCGGACAATGATTGCAATGTGGTCAGCGACGGTGACGTCATTCCGTTTTCGATTTTTGACAGCATGCCGATGGAAATACCTGTTGCATCCGAAAGGTCGGCGACGGTCAGACCGAGGGTTTTTCGAAACGCCTTGACCTCGCGTCCGATCGACAGCTCAAGGGTTTTTTCTTCCTGTCGTTCCTGTCGATCAACACGATGTGGATTTTGCTTGAGCGCCGTAGTTTTTTCAGACAATCCGGCCATCCTTTTCGCCGTTGGGGTCTTTCGTCATGCCCACACTTATACGCATGAGTTCTTCGTTTCTCCAATCGCGGCCGTTGCCCAGATGCAAAAATTGGACGGCATCACCCCGCTTTTCGCCACCGCTGTTTCTGAAACCAGGCCGGGCACGGATCAACCTGCCATATTGTGCCTCATACGTACTTTCGTAGATTGCAATTGTATTTGCTTTTGCAAATATTTTACATTGACTGATTATTTCATATTAATAACAACGGACCACCGCAATCCACATAACCCATTATTTTAATTTTATATTCACTCGAACGAACTCTCCAATCATATGACAATCAAACTATCTGCAAACAAAATATTTTATATCTAAAGCTTGACAGGCCATTTTGCCATCACGCATATTTTCATGGTTTAAAGGAGCGCGGACTCCAGCACTTTCAGGGGACGCTGGTATCTCAATGCCGGAACTCATGCTCATCGTTGCAAAAACCACTGTGGAGACCTGAGGACCGGCTATGGCCACCTGCTTCGCCAGATAAGGGCTACGCAGGAGGCCACAGCCTCATCCAGCATGATGTTCCGAAGGTGTTACGGCCCGGAGTTCGTTGCAGAAGCTGTGAGGAACTGGATCAAGGCTG
>JAAEOH010000068.1 GCA_024244645.1 Hyphomicrobiales bacterium | reverse complement strand
CCATCGGCGGGCGACGGCAGCAGCCTTTTGGCCGACCGGCCACCCGGACTGGCTACGCGCCCTTGAAGGCCAGCGCCAGCCGCAGGCTCACGCCTTTGAAACGCGGGGCAAATGCATCAATGGGGATTTAGTAAAGCGTCATCTATGGACGCCCCCGTGATTGCAAGGGGTTTGTGACAGGCTCTGGCAAGTTGGGTTTGCAGTCATCTATCCGGCCTCTGGTTGCGATCGTTTCTGGATCGCGGGCCATGATGGAATCCGAAGATCGACGCCCTGTCACCGTAGCGCGCTCGCATTGCATTAGCGGCAGCGGACACTTAATCGGGTTTGGCCGATCCGGGTTCCCCCTTTTGCCATCACATCGTCAAGTCACCCTCGCAATCAATCCTGTCCGGCCCTCTTATGCCGCTGCCATGACACCCTGCGGCTTGTAGGAGTCACCGCGTGTCAGTAAAGCCCAGGCAATGCGCGCCATCTTGTTGGCCATAGCCACCAGCACGATGTTGGTCGGCCGGCGAGCCAGCAGCGCCTGCTGCCATTGGCCGTAGCGGTCGGTGGCGACTATCGTCTCCGTGCGCCGCGACCATCGCAGAGCGGCGCGTGCGCCGTGAACCAGCAATCGCCTGAGATAGCCGTCGCCATGCTTGGTGATCCGCCCCAATCGGATCTTGCCGCCGGTGGAGAATTGTCTCGGAACCAGACCGAGCCAGGCCGCCAACTGCGAGCCCGAACGGAACTGCGATGCATCGCCCACTGTCGCCACCAGTGCCGTCGCCGTGATCATGCCAATGCCGGGGATCGTCGCCAAGCGCTGGCTGGCCTCGTTCGTCCGGTGCCAGGCCTTCAGCTTCCTCTCCAGACCGACGATGCGTGCATCGGTCTGGCGCAACTGATCGACAAGGCAACAAAGCACCTCACGAGCGACATCCGAAATGCGGTCATCCTTGCCGTCTTCGATGATCTTGATCAGCCGGGTGACATTGCAAGCGCCCTTGG
>JAAEOH010000067.1 GCA_024244645.1 Hyphomicrobiales bacterium | reverse complement strand
GCGGAAGCCAACGCCCAGATCGACAAGGAGGCTGAACCTACCCTGATCGAACGCGGGCAAGATTTTGCGCGTCAGCACCAAGTCTATCTGTCAATGGCTCTGTTTACGCGAATTCCGGGCCAGTATCTCAGGGAGAACAAGACAATTACGCTCAACCCGAAGGGTGAAATCATTTCGACCTATTTCAAGTCGCGTCCACCCCCCGGGGAACCCTCTATCATCGGTGACGGCGTCATACCGATTATCAAAACACCCTTTGGTATCGTTTCGTCAGTGATTTGCTCGGACATGGACAGCCCGTTTCATCTGCGCCAACAATCGGTGCAGGAAGGGATCGATATCATGCTGGCGCCGTCATGGGACTGGAAAGAAATCGACCCTTATCACACATATTTGTCTTCCTATCGCGCCATTGAAAATGGCTTCTCAATGGTCCGCCAAACCAACGATGGCCTGTCGATGGCCACGGATTATCAGGGCAATGTCCTGGCAGCTATGGACAACTTCACGACTAAGGAAAATGTGATGATTTCGCAAGTTCCCACAAAAGGCGTAGCGACGATTTATGCCCAAATTGGTGACGTTTTTGCGTGGCTATGCCTGGTTGCACTCGTACTGACGATAAGCTGGGCGATTGTTCGTACATCAGCTTCCCGCCAGCGAACGACTTAAAGATATACTGTCGGCGTTACCCTTCGAAGAGACCATCGGATCCCCGTGCCGGTAGCTCAGGCGACTT
>JAAEOH010000066.1 GCA_024244645.1 Hyphomicrobiales bacterium | reverse complement strand
TGCGAATAGCACAAAAAAGAACAATCGAAGAAGCATGGCGATATGTCGGCGAACTCGTCGGATCAATCAAACCAACCGAGTGCGCAAACTACCTCAAAAATGCCGGATATGCTTCCGTCTAAAGGTGACAGACTCTAGTGGGGTTTTTTCCCGTTTTGCTTGTCCAGAACGTTGGCTAGATCCGACGTCGTCAATGCAAGGCGCTTGGCCAGTTCCCTGATAACCTCGATCGCCACGTCCGGAAACTCCTGGATCAATTCCAGAAGGTTTTCCCTTTTCAGTTCAAGCAGCGTCAGCTGCCCACGTGCACGAACGGAAGCCGTTCGCGGCACATCGCAAAAGGCTGATATTTCGCCGAACAGGGCGTTGGTTCCGTGGACGGCGACGACGACCTGGTGACCACCACTATCAGACAGGATATCCGCCTCACCATTGACGATCAAATAGGCAGACGTCCCATTGGACCCTTGTGAAAATACCTCTTCTCCATCATCGAACATCAGTTGCGACGATGTATAGGCAATCAGTTTAAGTTTGCTCGGCTCCACGCTTTCAAACAGCGGAACCTTGCGTAGCATGGCCACATCATCATTCAGCGTGCTCATCTGTATCTCCTGCTTACTCCGTGCTGTCGTCATTGGGCCGCGGATTCGAGCCGCGCGGAAATCTTTTCTGGCGTCCCTTCCGCGGCAATTCTGCCGTGTTCCATCAACAATACGCGGTCGAAATCGTCCCAGCCGCTATTGTCGAGTGGCACATAAACAATACCCATCTGGCGTTGACCGCCCTCGTTCCCTGTCGAAACGATGTTGTGAATAATCTTCAAACGCTCCTTTGCGTCGAGGGCCGAAAGTGCGCGGTTGAAAATAACAATATCCGGCCGTTTCAACAATGCACGCACCAGTTTTAGTTTCTGTGCCTGGTTGGTCGAAAGGTTGCGGCCACCGGTGCCGATGTCGAAAGAAAGACCGATATTGAAAACCGTATCGGACACCCCCGAGGATTCGATCATCGCCTTGATCGATTTGAGGACGCGTTCGCGCGCTCCGATCCGCCGGGCGTCAATACGCCCGAAGAGGATGTTGTCGAGAACGCTCAGCGATGAATTGAACCGCTCGGGATCATGGAATGCGATTGCGTCGTCATCCTGCTGTTGCAGGTTTTCGCGCAGCTTGTTGCGTGCCGCCAGCAACTGCTGCTGCAAGGCGCCGTCAACCAAACCGAAACGCGTTTGGGCTTCGCAGTAGTCGAATGCCAGGCCCAGCATTCCGACAATGTGGCTCTCGTCAGCTGTATTGGCGTTCTTGCCTGCGAGATCCTCAACCGCCTGTTTCATCTCAAGCAGATGCTCAGGCGACGGACCGCCGGAACGTTGCAAAAGCATACTGTCCTCCGCAAGGTCGCCAAAAAGCTCGATGTTGTTTTTCGCAATCTCGTATCCAACATCAAAAAGCGGTGCCAGAAGGCTCGTTTCATCCAATATTTTTCGAACAAGCTTGTTGGCTGGAAGCAGTTCCGGACCGAAGTCGTCGTCGACGGGCGTTCCGAAAATCAGGTTCTCGCCAATGGTGAGCTGATGGCTGTATTTTTGCGGGTCGAAGAATTCGACAGCTTCGGCTATTTTCTGGGTCGTTTTGTCGCTGGCAAAGCGGCTTCTGGCATCCATAATGCGCGCCCTGACGTCATCGCTGGCATCTTCATCCAGTTTGCGCAGCAATCCATATTCCAGAATGTCGTCATAAAGGCCGACGGTCTGCATAAGGGCCAGCAATTGCGGCGCGGATTCCTCATTCGGCCAGTTGCTGAATTCGTCATAGGCATCGGCTTCCGCGATCAGAGTTTCCGGCTTGATGTTGAGGTTTTCTATCTCGAATTCACGGAAATGCGCGCCCGAGCTCGTCGAGTCGATGATCGGCGGCGTCGTGCCGGCAAAAGGCAGGGTTTCGGCCAGGGTCGACTTGACCGTTCCCCCGGCGAAAAATGTGCTGCTGTCAGCATAGCCGATGCGCTGGCCGGTTACGATCTCCGGCAGTGTTCCAAGGTCCCGATCGTCCAGAGTGATTTTCCCGAACCCGGTGAGAAGCAATCGCGCCAGCATTTCTGCGACCTGCTCAGCACCGGAATCGGCATTGCCGACGATGGCCACCGCTTCACCCCGGGAGACCGCGTTCGAGAAGTTTTCTATGATGGGCTGATCATGGGCATCGAGAACGGTGATCTGTTCAAGTGAGAAGCCAGTTTTGATTGGAGTCGGGGGCGTATCAACAGGTGACTGAAGGTCGCCTGCAATAACCTTGGTGTTGGCGAAATCGTCAATTGCCTGTTCATAGCGGATCTGATTGAACAGACGCTGCTGATCCCAGTCAATGATCCCCTTGATCGGAGAGGGTAGATCTTTGTAGGCCGCAATCGAGGCGACGAGAGCGCCGAGATCAAGGCGGCCGGTGATCACCAAATAGCCGCCGACAAGGTAAAACAGAAACGCCAGGAACTGGATCAGGAAGTTGTTCAGGAACTTGACCTGGAACTTGCGCTGATAGAGCTCGAACCGGATGACCAGGATCCGCCGCAGCATGCCCCAGATATTTGCGCGGGCGCGGTTCGACGTGCCGTGCAGGTGAACGTCGTCCATTCCCTGGACATATTCGCCGATGCGTCCTGCGAGCTTGCGCGCGTTCGTCTGACGCATTCGACCCAGTACGAGCAGCCGGCGGCGCAGCAAGGGAATGATCCATGCCTGAAACAGCACAATGGCCAGGGTTATGAGCCCAAACAACGTGCTCTGCAGAAACAGGAATGTCAGTCCGGTGAGTGCCTGGGCGCCCAGAAACAGAGGTGCCGAATAGGCATCGCCGAAAAACTGGCCGAGCGGCTCGATCTCGTCCTTGATGACGCTGCTGATTTCAGACGGCTTTAGCCGGCGCACCTTGGCAATGGGATAACGCAGGACACGGTCGAATAGCTCATAACGCAGACGGCGCAGTAGCCGCTCGCCGAGTTTTCCCTTGAAAGTGTTGATGTAGAGCTTGAACCAGCCGTTGAATGCAACGGCAACGAGAAACGCCAAACACAATGCTATGAGCATGGTTTGCCTGTCCAGCTGGAAGCCGTTGAAAAGCGTTATGCTCTGGCCGAAAAGTACATTGGAAAAGGGCAGATCGAATGACAAAAAGCTCTGTGTGGAATCCGGGGTGCCATAGCCGTCGCCCTGGATCGGCCCGTTGACGATCAGTTTGGGCAGCTGCAGCATCTGGAAGTAGACCGGCATCGATGCCAGGACCACAATGAAAATCCATGACTGCTGCTTTCGCGAATGGTTCCAGATATATCGTAGAAGATTTCGCTGCAAAGTGTCTCTCTAGTCCCGTGGCGGGCGGCGCCCGCCAGTCCTTCAGACAGAACCTTCAACGGCAACCCGATTCTGTCAAGTCGCACCCGTTGCCGGTGATGACGGCAAGGAATTATCCCTAACATGCCATTTAAGCCGAAAGCGGTTGGAAATTACAAATACTATTACAGGGATGTACGCCGCCTGATGCCCGTGTACTGCGCAGGCATTATCCGCGTGCTGTTCAATTGATAATGTCGAAAAACCGTTTAAATTGCAGCGCATGAAGGAAAGCGGGCTGATTCCAGTCTATGTCTGGCGTGCCACTGAAGGTGCGATCCGGCAGCGATGTTTTTGTTTGGCTCTGCTGGCTGCAGTCGCGCTGGCGGCCACCTGTTCACCGCCTGCGGCAGCCGAAAATGGTGTTTCAGATAATACAATCGTGTTCGGCCAATCTGCCGCTTTCGATGGACCGGTCGCCTCGCTTGGCATCGGGTTTCGCGATGGGTTGCTTGCGGCATTTGCGGAGGCGAACAGGGAAGGGGGTGTCAATGGTCGAAGGCTTCAACTTGTCAGCTATGACGACGGATATGAACCTGAAATATCCATTGCGAACACCCACCGGCTGATTGAGGAAGACGGTGTGTTTGCCCTTATCGGAGAAGTAGGTACACCTACGTCGCGGTCGGCGCAGCCGATTGCGCAGAAGAGTCTGGTGCCCTTCGTCGGCGCGTTCACAGGGGCTTCATTTCTGCGCAATCCCGAATTGCCAAACGTGGTCAATATTCGCGCGTCCTACGATCAGGAAGCCGAGGCCCTGGTAGATTATCTGACAACGGATCTGGGACTGAAGAGGATCGCGGTGCTCTACCAGGATGACACATTCGGGCGAGCCGGGCTCGACGGTGTGACCGCGGCACTCGAAAGACGCGACGTCGGTCTTGTCGCCGACGGCACCTATATGCGCAATACGACAGCGGTGAAACGCGCACTTCTCACGATCCGCAAAGCCGATCCGCAGGCGGTGATCATCGTCGGGGCATACAAACCGGCAGCTGCGTTCATCAGAACCGCCGACACCGTAGGAATGGAAGCGGTGTTTGCTGCACTCTCGTTTGTTGGCAGCAACGCTCTGGCTGCAGAGCTTGGCTCCGTGGACGATATTGTTCTGGTCTCACAGGTTGTGCCCATGTTCGACAATGAACAGCTGCCGCTGGTTTCAAAATTCCTGTCCGCGCTTCGAGAGGGGGTTCCGGGTGCCGCGCCAAGTTTTGTGGCACTGGAGGGTTATCTGGCCGGACGATTGGTGGTCGAAGCACTGAACAGACTTGGCACCGATCCAACACGGCAGGCTTTTCTCGATCTGTTTCAATCGACAGCGACGTTCGATATCGACGGGCTCCGGCTGACCTACGGACCGAAAGACAATCAAGGCTCCGATCAGGTTTATCTGACTGCAATCGGCCGGAATGGAGATTTCACCGAAGTCGATAGAAAAGGGCAAAAGTGAACGTCGAAAACTCCACTTCGGGCGTTTCCGCCGCCCCTGACGCACAGGTGAGCGCAGCTCGCAAAGGAGATGCGGGCAGCCGCAATGCCTCGGCGTTCGGGATCAAGGCGCAATTGTCGGCGACATTCTTTGCACTGGCGCTGCTGACCGCGATTGCCTGCGCGATCGCCTGGTTTGTTTTCAATCGCATTGAAAAAGCCGTTACCGATATAACGGTAAAGAGCATCCCGGAAATTACTCTTGCTTTGAAGGTTGCGGAAGTCAGCGCCGACATCACCACGAGCGCGCCTGCCATCATGGCGAGCGAAACCCAGGAGCAGCGTGGTCAGCAAAAACAGGTCATCGACGATGCGGGCAACGATCTTTCCGAACTGATCAACCAGTGGAACGAGCGCGGAATCGCACCCGCCATTGCGGCACGGATTTCGGATTCCGCATCGAAGATCACCGCCCAGATTGCGATCGTCGATCTGGCGGTCGAAAACAAGCTGGCGCTCGAAGCTCTGCTTAGGGAAAAGGCCGGCAGCCTGTCCCAGGCACACGGGCATTTTCTGGAGACGCTTGAGCCGCAGATCGACGATGCCGTATTCAACCTGGTCATCGACAGCGAATCCAGCAATGAGGCAACAATCAGGGCGTTGAAGACTGCGATTGCCCGCGGAACCTCGGGTCTCAACCTTCTTCTGACCGTGCGCTCGAACGGCAATTTGATTGTAAGCCTGCTTCGCGACGCTGCGGAACATGGTGAAGTTGCGGCCGGCAATCCGGTTGTCGACACTTTGGGACGCGTTCGGTCGCAATTCCAGCAGGACCTCGACGCACTTGCCGCCGATGAAAACAGGGATGGCGTTCGGACTGAGGGTCATGGCATTTTGTCACTGGCAAGGAACAAAGCTGCCTTTAATGCAGGTTCTTCCGACGGAGCGGCTGTTCGCGAAAAATTGGCGGCATTGAACGCAGCGCATGATGCCTTTCTGGATCTGATCGACCCGGTCATCATCGATGCGAGAGCGAAGATTGTTTCCGATATCGAAGCCATCGCCGACCAGCAGGCGGATGAAACGACGCAGATGATCGACACAGGTTCGTTCAAGCTGCTGCATCTGATGTCGCTTCAGGCGGAAGGCAACCAGGCGGCGGGTCTGTTGAACGAAGTAACCGGTGTTGTTGATGTCGCCAGACTGCCGTCTTTGTTGGAACGGTTTGATACGGCGGCCGGTCAGATGGACCGTGCATTCGATCTGATGAAGGAAACCGCCAAGCTGACGCCACTAAGGCTGTCGGTCGATGCGCAACTCGATCTCGGCCGCGGGAATGAAAACCTGTTCTTGATCAAACAGGCGCAGCTCGAGGAAATCGAAACCGCCCATGCGGCACTGGAAAAAAGCCGAGCCCTAGCGGTCGAACTGCGTGCGGCGGTCGCAGAATTTGTCATTATTGCTGAACGGTTCAGCGACGAAACTGGTGGCACTGCGCAGGATACCATCGACAGCGGCAAGATCGTCATGCTGCTCATATCGGCGGCAAGCATTGTCGGTGCAATTTTGACAATGCTTCTGTTTGTCGGGCCGCGCCTGTTGCGTCCTATCGAGGAAACCACACAAACAATGGCAAAGCTGGCGGCGGGCGACACGAGTGTTGGGATACCGGGGCGCGAGCGCCGCGACGAAATCGGGCGGATGGCCGAAGCCCTTGGGGTTTTCAGGGACATCACAATTGAAGTTCAGGAATCCAATCTTCGTGAGATCGAGACAGCAAGGCGGCGTCTTTCGGATGCAATTGAAAGCATCTCTGAGGCATTCTCGCTCTATGACGGGGACGACCGCCTGATCGTCAGCAACCAGAAATACGGCACACTTGTACACCCCGAAATCGCTGAAGAAATTGCGCCGGGGCAAACGTTTGAAGAAATCCTGCAGCTCGCACTGGATACCGGCTTCATCGAAGCGGCGGTGGGGGGTGAAGAAGAATGGAAACGCGAGCGACTGGAAAAACACAACAACCCCGGAGCGCCACATATCATGCAGCGCACAGATGGTGTCTGGATTCTGGTTAGCGAACGCAGAACCGCCGAAGGAGGCGTCGTTGCGGTTTATTCGGACATTACAAAAATGAAGGAGCGCGAAAACGAGCTGGCGGAAAAATCACAGGCGCTTGAGCAGCTTTCGAGCCAGTTGTCGAAGTATCTTTCTCCGCAGGTTTATCAGTCGATATTTACGGGTGAACAGGCCGCCGTCGTGGCAAGCAAACGAAAGAAGCTGACGGTTTTCTTCAGTGATCTGGCCGGCTTCACGGAGGTTGCCGACCGGCTTGAATCGGAAGACCTATCGGGGCTTTTGAACGAATACCTGACTGAAATGTCCAAAATCGCGCTCAGCTATGGGGCGACAATCGACAAATATGTCGGCGACGCGATCATGATATTTTTTGGCGATCCGGTTTCAAATGGCGTTAAGCCGGATGCGTTGAACTGCGTGCGCATGGCTATGGAGATGCAGAAGCGCCTGGGCGAACTTTCTGCGTCCTGGTCCGATTACGTATTGGTCGAACCGCTGCAATGCCGCATCGGAATTGCCACCGGGTTTTGTACAGTCGGCAATTTCGGAAGCGAAGACCGGATGGACTATACGATTATCGGCGGGGTGGTGAATCTGGCGTCCAGGCTTGAAAACATGGCCGACCCCGGCAGAATCCTGATCTCGGCGGAAACCTATAATCTGATTCACAATGAGATCTCCTGTCAGGAACATGAAACCGTGAAGGTCAAAGGACTTGCCTATCCGGTCAAGACCTATCTGATTGGCGATGATGATGGGCAAACCGGTGAGCAGGGCGGTCATATTGCTGTGCTGGAAGGAAAACTGTCTGTCGACATGGATCTGGATGCCATGAGCGGGAAGGACCGGGAAGAGGCTTCACGCATGCTTCAGGAACTGGCCGAAAAGCTGTCGAAAACG
This sequence comes from Hyphomicrobiales bacterium, assembly GCA_024244645.1. Lineage (GTDB taxonomy): Bacteria > Pseudomonadota > Alphaproteobacteria > Rhizobiales > Rhizobiaceae > Hoeflea_A. The sequence continues at coordinate 17,527 of JAAEOH010000066.1, read as the reverse complement.
AAGGGCTAGTTCAGGGGCAACCGAACAATTGCATCGAAAGTGACCGGTTATTTGGCGACACCAATAATGGCAGACGACAACGGCCGACAATCAGGATAGAGAGCTGCATGAACGTTTCGGAAGCCCTTGCGACACGCATTACCTGCCGGGCCTTTTTGCCTGATCCCGTTAGCGAAGAGACGGTCCGCGCGATTGTCGACAGGGCGCGACATGCACCGTCGGGCGGCAATCTGCAGCCATGGCATCTGTATGTGCTTTCGGGCAAACCGCTGTCGGATCTGCTTGCCGATGTGGCAAACAAGATGATCGAGGCGCCACGCGGCGAGGCACCTGAATACAACGTCTATCCGCCGGGCCTGAAGGATCCCTATGAGGCAAGACGCTTAAAATGCGGTGAGGATCTGTATGCCACCATCGGCATCGATCGGGCAGACAAGCCGCGCTGCATCGCGCAGTTCATGAAGAATTTCAAATTCTTCGGCGCGCCCGTTGGCATGTTTGTTTATCTTGACCGGACCATGGGCCCGCCTCAATGGGCGCATGTCGGCATATTCATGCAGAGCATCATGCTTGCGGCGCGCGAAATCGGCCTTCATACCTGCCCTCAGGAGGCGTGGGCGCTGTGGCATCAAACCGTTGCCAGCCATCTCAATCCGCCAGCCGAGTGGATGCTGTATTGCGGTATGGGGCTTGGTTACATGGACAACGATGCCGCTATCAATAGGCTGCGTACCGACCGTGCTTCGGTGGATGAAATCGCGACTTTCAATTTCTGACTGACGCGTATTGCTTTCCTGGTTTGCTGCCGACGACGGATCTACCGGTTGGCCTGTCGTCGTGGGGCATGCCTGATTCACTCTACAGGGCTAATGTAGGTGGGGCATTTGGACCGCCTGTAAGGTGCTTCGCACACACGGAGTCATGGCGTTTGATTGCGGGAGGATGGCGATTTGACCGTGAACAAGGGTAACAACGCGGGCAACGGGGCGCGGCCGCTGTCGGGGATCAGGATTGTCGATTTCGGTCAATTTATTGCCGGTCCCGCAGCTGCCATGATGTTGGGCGATCTGGGTGCGGAGGTCATACACATCGATCCTCCGGGAGGATCGCGATGGCGTTCGCCCGCCGCGGCCGTGCTCAATCGTGGCAAGACGTGCGTCGAACTCGACCTGAAGTCGGTTGAAGGAAGGGCACAGGCCCTGCGTCTCATTCATTCCGCAGATGTAGTTGTGGAAAATTTTCGCCCCGGCGTGATGGCACGCCTTGGGCTGGATGCCGCAACGATGCGATCGGATAATCCGGGACTTGTCTGGCTGTCGCTTCCCGGATTTGGATCGCGGGATGCGGAAAGAGCAAACCTGAAAGCCTGGGAGGCGGTTGTGGCCGCCGCATGCGGCCAATATTCCGATATGGGGCTCAATCGGGTGTTGATGGGGATCGAGCCGAGTTTCTCCCCTTTGCCGTTGGCGTCCGCCTACGCGTCGGTGCTTGGCGCCGCCGCCGCCGCGCTGGCGCTGGTCAAGCGCGAGGAAACCGGCCGCGGCGACCTTATCGAGGTTCCTCTTGCCTCTGCGCTGATGGAGGGACTTGCCTATAACTCGCAGCAGGTCGAACGCTATCCCGACCGCTACAAGTCGAACAGGGAAAAGGAGATCGAGCGCCGCCGCGCTGTCGGTGAGGAAATGGATGCGACATATGAGGAGCTGCAGGAACTGCTTGATCCGTTTTACCGCAACTATGTATGCGCCGATGGGCGGCGGATTTACGTGGTCAGTGCATCCCATGTTTCGCATCCGGAACGGGTCCACAAGATACTGGGGCTTTGGGACCAACTGGTCGAAGAGGGATTGCCGCGCCACTACGCCTATCTCGATGTGAGCGATTGGCCGGATGGCGATACCTGCTCGCTGTCGAGCTATCCGTTGTCGCAGGATTGGGCCGACCGCGTTTCTGCTTTGATGAAAGAAGCATTTCGCGCCAAGCCGGCATCCGAGTGGGAAAAGATTTTTGGGGGAAATGGAGCGCCCGCTGCTATGCAGCGCACATCAAAGGAGTGGCTTTGCAGCGACCACGCCCTGCGCTCGCACCTGATTTTGGAGGTAGAAGATCCCCAATTTGGAACGATGCGACAGCTCGGCAATCTCGCATGGATCAAGGGCGACGTGGCCGCGGCGGAAAAAACGGCGCGTCGTTCAGTGGAGGCCACCGATATTCCGGCGGAACCAAAGGCAGCAAACCTGCAGGCAAACCCAAACCGGACAGGCTGGCTCAGCGGGTCGAAGATCCTCGATCTGACCAATGTCATCGCCGGCCCCACGATGGCCTCGACGCTGGCGCGGTTCGGCGCAGGGGTGATTTCGGTCGGTCCGGTCAGTCCGACAATGGATGCCTGGAACGCGATCATCTTCGGAATGCATGCCGGTCGGGGCAAACGCAGTCTGCTGATGGATATCAAATCATCCATCGGCCGCGAGGCACTGCAGCGTCTGGTCAAATGGGCCGACGTGGTGACGGTGAATGCGACCGACGCGCAGCTCGCCGGAATTGGTCTTGATGCGCAAAGTATTGACCGGATCGACCCGCGAACGGTCGTGTGCCAGTTGGACTGTTACGGAGGATCGCTGCGCGGTCCCATGAGCGACTTTCCGGGTTATGACGATCTGGCGCAGGCCTGCACCGGTGTTATGGCGCGCTTTGGCGGCTCTCTCGACACACCCGAAGAACACGCGCATTTCGGCACAATTGACGTGCTGGGCGGCTTCTGCGGTGTGCTGGCGATCGGGGCGGCGCTGTTTCAAAGGGCACGCACGGGCAGGGGCGAATTTGCCCGTGTGTCACTGTGTGCCGCCGGGCAATTGATACAGGCGCCGTTCATGTTCGATCATGAGGCGCGCGGGCCGTTCGACGAGCCGAGCGGGCGTTCGATCAGGGGCTGGGGAGCGCTCTACCGGGCATATCAGGCATCCGATGGCTGGTTCTTTTTGGCCGCCCAGGATACAGACGTCGCTGCGCTTACCGAAATTGACGGGCTGGCCGGCATAGAAGGTCTTTCCGGTGAGGCACTGGAATCGACACTGGAGAGCGGTTTCAGGAAGCGGACCATTGCCGCCTGGGTTGCCCGGCTTCGGGCGGCTGATCTGGGTGCTCAGAGCCTTGACAAGATGCATGCGGTTCGCGATCGGCATTTGGCCGTCGAGAGCGAAGGAAAAATCGATCTCAGTGACAACACGTTCAGCTTTATCCGTCACGATCGGCACCCAAGCGGGCGCTGGGTCGATCTCGTTGCGCCCAACTCCATCCGCCCAACGGAGGCGACGATCGTGGTTCCGGATCCCATGCCGAAGCCGGGCGCCGACAGCCGTCAGATCCTTTCGGAGTTTGGTTATACAACAGATGAGATTGACGCGATGATATCGGACGGCACTGCGGCTGAAGCCTGGTGCACCAAATATCTGCCGGAGTAAAACAAGCCAAAACGTCCATGTGTCGGGCCGGTTGAACCTGTCCGGTCTTTTATAGCGAATTGTTCATGCTAGAGCGTGTCTTGATTAGATTGAATCATTTGACCGAGGCGATTTTGGTCGCTGACAAGGCGGGTTGCGTGCCGTGGTGCCACCCCACCACAAGCGCGAGCCAACGCAGTCGGCGGTCAAAATCGCCCGGCCCATTCGCTATAATATTTCAACAACATCGCCCTTCCCAGGGTGGGGGAAATCGGCCCATCGGCGTCGTTGCGCCGCTTGCCCGATGCACCGCATTGCGCTGCGCGACGCGCCTGGCCGAAGGGACCGATTTTCCACCATCAAATGCTTCAATCTAAACAAGGCATGCTCTAAAAGATGGCGACGCCTGGAACAATTCAATATTGAACAGATGCCGGAAATGAAGCGGGGATTTGCGTGAACGCTCGTGAAGTCGATATGAACGCCAGCCATGATCGGATGAGGTGAGCGAGGGTGCGTTAACGCTTGGCTATGTCGAGTGGCATCGGGAATTGTGTGGTGACGGCCCCACATTGCTGTTTATCCATGCGACCGGATTTCACGGGTGCATCTGGGATCAGATCGTCAGGCGACTGCCGGCGCGCCATACCATCTGCATCGATATGCATGGACACGGCCGCAGCACGGGAACCGCGGTCAGCCACTGGCGCATATTTTGCGAGGATCTTACCGGGTTTATCGAGGCTCTGGATTTGTCGCGCATCGTCGCCGTCGGACACTCGATGGGCGGACATGCGGCCATTGCGGCTGCCGCCGCGTTTCAACAACGCTTCAGGAACCTCATTTTGATCGATCCGGTGGTCATGCCGCCGGAACTCCATGACCGGATTGAGACCATATTTCCGGAAGGCTATTTGCACCCGTCTTCCAAAAGGCGACGGGATTTCCAGTCGATTGAGGAAATGATAGCGCGTTTCGAGGATCGTTCTCCCTATTCGCTTTTTACCCCAAAAAACGCTTGAGGATTACTGCCGATATGACCTTCTACCAAGAAAGGACGGTGACGGCCTGACACCGGCACGTGCGCAGGAGATGGAGGCGAGTGTCTATACGGCCAGCCTCAGCAACAAGGGGATCTTTGATTGTGTCAGGGCAGTCGAGATCCCGGCGTTGATCCTCAGGGCAGATGCTCCGGACGATCCGGCCAATCTGTCCTTCACGTCGTCGCCGACCTGGCCGGCCTTGTCGATGTATTTGCAAATGCCACAGAGATATTCCGTCCGGATCTGACCCATTTCATGCCGATGGAGGCACCCGATGAAATTGCCGCGATTATCGGCGAGGAAATTTCCGGCACCTAGCCGCGGCGGATAATCGGGTCAGGCTGGAATTTGCTGGGTCGAGCAATGGATGCCGCCGCCGGCCTCGCAAATCTCGTCGACAAAAATCTGGACGATTTTCCTGTCCGGCATCAGTTTTGAGAGCGTGTCCAGGGCTTCGTAGTCGCGCATGGGATCGTCGAACTTGGCCGTGATAAGCCCATCATTGGCAAGATAGTAATTTATGTAGGACGCGGTGAAATTGTCGCTGCATTCGCCGAGCATGTGCCATCGCGCGCGCTTCAGCTTCACAATCTCAATCGGCCTGCCACGTGCGTCCTTCTGGTTTTGCAGCGCTTCGAAATTTTCCAGCAGCGTATCGTATTCCGGGTCAGTCTGATCATCGGACACTTCGGAGACCACCACACCGGGCCGCACGAACCGTGCGCGGCCGTCAATGTGGCCATCGGTAATTCCGCCGACCTCTCCTGGCAGCCATATGACGGATTGTGCGCCGACCTGGTCGTGAAGAATTTTCTCGATATCGGCCATGGAAAGATCCGGATTTCGATTGGGATGAAGCAATGTCGATTTGGTTGTCATGACTGTGCCGTCGCCATCAAAATCCAGCGCGCCGCCTTCGCAGACAATGTCAGCGACTATAAGCTCCTCACCGCGGCTTTTCATGAACCGCTCGGCAAGGTCCCGATCCCGTTCGTATTGAGAAAACTTCTCGCCCCATGTGTTGAAATTCCAGGAAATGCCGCAGCGGTTGGATGAGCGGTCGAATCCGAATGTGGGGAGAGTGTCTCTGGTCCAGATGTCATAGTGATCCATTTCCACGACAGAAACATTCGGGCCACAGGCCTTGCGCAGATAGTTCACATCGTGGGGATCAGCGAGCATGACGACCGGCTCGAACTGTGCAATCGCACGGGCCAGACAAACCTGCTCATACTGGATGCCGTCGATCTGCGCGCCGCTGTAAAGATCATCGGCTGCACAAAAGGCCATGATGCAGCATTCGTGGGGTTCCCATTCGCCTGGAACATACACTTCGCCGGCGGATTGAGGACGATACTTTTGTCCGGTCATTCGTGCTGTCCCATCCCGAAATGTTCTCCGTCCCTGGATCTCTTTGCGAACTCTACATAGGCGGAATTCGATTGTCTCGTTTGATTGTAAATAAAATAGATAAAAATTTAATTAAATTCTCCTCAAATATAATATTAATTAATATTATTATTATTATTATTATTATTATTAAGTTAAAAATACCGATAGTTATAAAAGGACTGGAATATATATTCAAACTAGACTAAATTTGTTATTCTGCGACATTAACTAATAAATGGGAAATGCAATCGGGGATCAATAAGATCTCATAATCAAAATCCATGTAACGTGGCTCGCAGATTACATGGAAGATGGGGGCACCTAATGGCCAAGAGCCTAGAAGATTGGGTGAATTCTGACGTAAAGGCCGTCGCGAACAAACCGTTGGACTGGTTGTCTACACATTATTTCTTTCGTGATCCCGCGCGTCCGCTCTATTCCGACAGCTGCTTTTTCTTTTCGCCGGCGGACGGAATAATACTTTACCAAAAACAAGTGAAACCCGACGAGTCTGTTATCGATATCAAAGGTCAGAACTACTCTTTGCGAGATGCCATGCGCGATGAGGATTTCGACCAGGAATGTCTGATCATCGGTATCTTCATGACCATGTATGACGTCCACGTAAACAGAATCCCGTTTGCAGGCACGCTTTGCTACAAGGAACTGGAACCGATCGGCACACACAATCTGCCGATGCTCGATACGGAAATCGATCTGATCTCCGAATTGAAGATCAACAATGAAAATGCCGAGTATCTTTACAAGAACCAACGGGTGCTCAACTCAGTTTATGCTTCCGATCTTGGGCTAAAGTACTATGTGCTGCAGATCGCCGATTACGACGTGGATTGCATTACGCCATTCCAGCTCGGGCAGAACAATCAGTGCAGTCAAAACGAACGGTTTTCGATGATCCGCTACGGATCGCAGGTCGAACTGATCGTTCCGATCACCGAACAACATGAACTGGAACTTCTGCAGGAGCCGGGGGTTCACGTCGAGGCGGGCCTCGATCCGCTCATTCTCATCCATGATTTGGACCTGGATGAAGATGAAGAAGACGAGACCGAAGCAAACTAGTGACAGTATCGGCGTTGCCCAAGCGGCGCCAGCGATAGGGAGGCAATCACATGCCTACAGACATAGAAAATGGCGTACTTTCAGATTCGATGGAACTGACGAAGGATTCTGATCCGAATCTGAAAAAAGGTGCCGATCAACCCGAGCTTGATCAGGATTCGGAAAATCAGGTCTTTCCTGAAGTCGATGATCCGATGTTCCTTATGAACATCCCGTACACATTCACTGCAACCAAAGCCAACAATGTGTGGATGCAGGAACTTGATGATGAAAAGCGCAGTGTCGATGTCGACAAGGCGATGACCCAGTTCCTCGATCTTTATCATTTTGTCGCTGGTGACGCAGTGGTCTACCTTTTGCCCGCGCCGGAAAACTGCGGATTGCAGGACCTGGTGTTCACCGCAAATCTCGGCGTTGTCCTTGAGCATGTCGAGGACCGTGAGGTTGTCATCCTGTCGAATATGGCCACGGAACCGCGTATCGGTGAAACGGTCTGGGGCCGCAAGTTCTTCGAAGGTATCGGTTTCGAGGTTTTTGATGCGCCGCATCGCTTCGAGGGCGAGGCCGAACTCAAGCACCTGAAGGACAATATCTATATCGGCGGTTACGGCGAACGCACCGACGTGCGGGTCTTCGACTGGATGGAAGATACCTTCGATATGAAGATCATCCGCATGGAAGAGGTGGATCCCTATTGCTATCACCTCGATTGCTCGGTGTTTCCGGTGACGACCGACAACACGGTGGTTGCCACATCGCTGTTCAAGCGTCACGAGTTGGAGAAGCTGAGCCAGTTCACCAACATCATCGATGTGTCGGCGGACTCCGCCTATTCAGGCATCTGCAACTCGGTCCGGCTGCACAGCACGATCCTCAACTCGTCCAATCTGCATCAGTTGAAGATAGGCACCGAGGAGTACCAGTGTGAGCTGGAAAAGAATCGGGAGCTTGAGGACGTTGCTGCTAAACTTGGCTTCGAAGTCGCCTATTTCAACCTGTCGGAATATATGAAGGGCGGTGCTTTGCTGTCCTGCATGATCATGCATCTGAACAGACATTCCAACGAGTTCAGCCTGATCTAGGCTGGTTACGAGGGGGAGGATTCCCATGGACGTAGCCAGCGACGGCATCTGGTATGCGGAACACGATTCGGTAGACGGAACTCACTATTATTCTGTTTGCTCCGTCCTCTTTGACGGCCAAACCGCACACCATGATGTTAAAATACTGGTCACAGAAGAGTGGGGTAAGACGCTCATTCTGGACGGTGGCATACAGTCCACCGAATTCGACGAGGCGGTGGTCCACGAGGCCATCGTCCATCCAGCGATGATCACCCATCCGGAGCCAAAGGAAATCCTTATCCTGGGCAGCGATGACGGTGCGGTCCTGCGCGAGGTGCTGGCCTACCGGTCCGTCACCGGGGTGACGATGGCGGGGGTCGACGAAGACTTTGTCGATATATGCGCGGAGTATCTGCCGGAGTGGTCCGAAGGCTGCCTCGATCTGCCCAATGTGGAGTTTGAGTTCGAGGACACCTGGGAATATCTGGAGGACAACGACAAGAAGTACGACGTCATCTTCTCCGATCTGTCGGCCTATGACGATGAGGACGCGGACGTCGACCTCGGGGAGGATGGGCTCTATCAATTGATGGACTCGCGACTTAACCCAAACGGCATCGTCGTTACCCATGGTCTTGATTTCGACGTGTCGGACCCGAGTTCCTATCAGGCGAGCAAGAAGGCGATTGCCGGGATTTTTCCGACCGTTGCGAACTACATGGCGCACGTACCGTCGTTTCGCAGTGAAACCATGTTCCTCATCGCATCCAAGGGGCCGGACCAGAGTGCGCTGTCGCGTTCGGATATTGCCGCCCGGCTGGCCGAGAGAGGCTCCAATGCAGATCGCGACATAGCTGCCCGCCTGAGGTTCTATGATGCCGATTCACACATCCGGATGTTCAGTCTTCCCAAGAACTACAAAATTGCGTTGGGAGAAAAACCGGCAACAAACGGACACGGATGATGCGCTCACTCAGATTCTTTTGGACCTACATTACCTTCCGGAAGGATCTGCTTGTCCTGATGCTTACAGTTTCGGCCGTCGTCACGGCGGCCGAACTTTATATTCCCTGGATTGTGATGAACGCCATCGATGCGGTTGTCGAACATCGCAGCATGGAACAACTGAACACCTGGGCGATCCAGGGCGTCGTGCTTGTGGCCGGATTCTATGTCCTTCACGCGGTCATGATCCGCATCGATGCGCAGCTCATATTGCGGTGTTCCTATAATCTTAGAAGACGGCTCTATGCGCACATTATTGGCCAGGGGCTGCCGTTCTTCGAGCGCTACCAGACCGGCGAACTCATCCACAGGGCTGTGACGGATACCGATGCCTTCGATGAAGACATCGAAGATCTTTTTTCCGAATTGCCATTCGATTTCCTGACGCTTGTCGGCGTTACCGTGTTCATGGCCATTCTGGATATCAAGATGGCGCTGTTTGTCGTTGTCTTCATGGCTATCAATGCAGGATTTGCCTGGTATCTTGGACGTCCGCTGCTCAATCTGGAAAAATCGATCCAAAGCACCGGTGCACGCCTGACAGCGCGATTTCAGGAGAGCATCTCAGGTATCCGCACAGTACAGAGTTTTGCCAATGAGGATGTGGAACTTGCACGGCTGGACGTGGACAACCGCGAAATCCTGAAAAAGGAACTGAAAGAGGGCAAAATCGAATCCGTTATGGAGCCGATGGCGGATTCCATGACGATGCTCGGGCTGGTTCTGGTGGTCTGGTATGGCGGTGCGCAGATCATAGATGGAAATCTCACGATCGGCGCGCTGGTTGCTTTTATCGCCTACATGGAAATTCTGGCTGAGCCTCTCGAAGAGCTTGAAGGCTACTATCGCGATTACCTCGGTTGCCGCGCAATGGCGGAACGCATTCAGGATCTTTTTGATGAAGACGAAGCCGTACCCGATGATGGCGAGCAGGTCGTTGGAGAGGGCAGTATCGAAATCGCCTTCAAAGACGTGGGCTTCAGCTACGAGGCACGCCGGAAGGGACTTGTGGAAGGGATTTCATTTGCTGCGAAGCCCGGCGAGGTGCTTGCGATTGTCGGACGCAATGGCGCAGGCAAAAGTACGCTGCTCAATCTGCTGCAGCGGTTCTATGATCCGGACGAAGGCCAGATTACGGCCAGCGGAACGGATCTGCGTCAATTCGATCTGACCGCCTGGCGCAAGAGCGTCGGCGTCATGTCGCAGGACACTTTCCTGTTTCACGGCTCCATTCTGGACAATATCGCCTACGGCAACCCCGAGGCGAACCTCGAAACAGTGACAGATGCAGCGCGGACTTCGGGCCTGGCGGAGCTGGCGGAAAAGTTTCCCAACGGGCTTGAAACAATTGTCGGCGAGCGCGGTTCCAGGGTTTCCGGCGGCGAGCGCCAGCGCATCTCGCTTGCCAGACTGTTTTTGAACGATCCGAAGATTGTCCTGCTGGACGAGCCGACCGCGCATCTTGACGGCGAGGCGCTGCGCGGAACGCTGGAATCAATCCGGGAATTGACGAAGACGCGCACCACCATTGTGGTGAGCCACCATCTCGAGCTGGTCGAGCAGGCGGACAAAGTTATTTTCCTCGAAAACGGAGTGATGTCCGCGATGGGTGCTCATGCCGAATTGCTGTCGGAAAACCGCGCCTACCGCGCGTTGTGGAAAAACCAGATACCGCGTGAAACACGCGTCCAGCGCATGCGCAGGAACATGGAGAATCAGGTCGAAGCCTAGTTCCCTAATTACCGGGAGTGCGACGACCCGGGAGTAGATTGCAAGTCGCGGACGATCGACCAGCGTTGCTTAGGGTCGAGGTGGCAGAGCGTGAAGGTGAGGAGTGCAGACATGACCGGCGACAATCCGATGTTCAAATCGGCGTCCAAAAACCAATTGTCGGATGGCCATGACAACGGTCGGATTGAAGGCGTAAACGGTGCTTTTCCTTCCCGCGTCAAGGCTGGATTGATCGCGTCGGCGTTGCCCTTCATTCAGCGATATGACGGACAGACCGTAGTGGTGAAATACGGCGGTAACGCCATGGACGAGCCGGAAATCGCACAGTCCTTTGCCTGTAACATCGCGTTTCTCAATCAGGCCGGAGTCAATCCGGTCGTCGTGCATGGTGGCGGGCCGCAGATCAGTGCCGCACTCGACAATATGGGAATTGAGAGCCGGTTCTCGGAAGGGTTACGGGTCACTGATGCAGAGACCGTAAAGGTCGTTGAAATGGTCCTGGCAGGACAGGTGAACAAGCAAATCGTTTCGATCATCAATCATGAGGGAGAACTGGCGGTCGGGCTCACTGGAAAAGACGGTCAGTTGGTTACCGTGGAGCCGGTATGCCATACGGTGAAGGATCCGAAATCAGGTGAAACCAGCGTGGTTGACCTGGGTTTTGTCGGCAGGCCGGTTCACGTGAACAGCAGCATCCTTGATGTGCTGGCAAAATCACGCATGATTCCGGTCATTGCACCCATCGCGATCGGGCACGACCGGCAGACCTACAACGTCAATGCGGACACATTCGCGGGCGCCGTGGCAAGTTCGGTCGGCGCCAAGCGGTTGCTGTTTCTGACCGATGTCCCCGGGGTCTACAACAAAGATGGAAAACTCATCGACAATATGACTGTCACCGAGGCCCGCGCCATGATCGCCGACGGCTCCATATCGGAAGGCATGATTCCCAAGGTCAAGACTTGTATCGAGGCCGTTGAGGGAGGCGTCGAGGGTGTTGTTATTCTTGACGGCAAGGCTGCTCATTCGGTCGTTTTGGAATTGTTCACCGATGCCGGCGTCGGCACGCTGATTACGGCCGACAAGGATGACACGGCGCATACAACCAATGGTGCGGGATATGAAAATGGTACGGGCAGGCGTCCTCCGCCGACCAATGGGGGGGGCAAGCGGGTATGAGACCAGATCTTGTCAGGCTGGATTCAATGCCGTGTACGCGGCGCCGCATGTCCTGCGATGCGGAATACACTCGGGCTGCTGGTGTGGTGATGCGTCAGCAGCCAACGAGCGTTTTCGCGGGCGAATATGTTGGTTGCGGAATAAACACGGGTATCAATTACCTCCGCGCAGATTACCATCGCGCAGGAGCGTGTTCGAAAAACAGTCGGTCGTTTCGGCTGGATATCCGGCGTCGGACGGTTTTCCAGACGCAGCCGCCAGTGGTCGATCAAATCACTTTGGCCGGAGATGACGCGGCCGCCGGGTCCGTACAGCGCCACGTCGTCGCGTTTCGACCAAACAGCTTCCATCGCCGCGAAATCGGCAAATCTATAAGCCGCGTAAAATGCATGATTGGCGGCAATAACCTTCTGATCTTCAAGCATCATAAAACCCGCATCAAAATAACAGGACCGGCTACGGAGACCCATTCAGCGAGCATTATACCTCGCGCCGCGGCAATCGGTAAGGTTAACAAATTGAGTGTCAACAACTTAACCGGAATTCCTAGGCAAAAATTGGGCGGACCAGGAAAAGGGCGGGATCGTCACAAACAGGAAAGGATACTGTGATGAAAATCGTAATCAGCATTGCGGCTGCCGCCATGGCTCTGACTGCAGCTGCGCCGGCGGTGGCCCAGGGCAACATCGTTTCGGCCGGCAAGCTCAAATCCGTTATCAGCGGTCGCTGCGCCAGCTACGCCGAAAAAACTGCTGGAACCATGTGTTTCAGACGGGGTGGCCGCATCGTCTACCAAGACAAAACGCATGGTGACGGCGAAGGAAAATGGTACATCAAAGGCAATGAATTTTGCCAGGTTTACGCCGATTCCAAGAATGATTCCTATTGCAGCCGTTTAATCAAGACGGGTGGTAACCGCTACAAGGATGAGGCGGGAACGAACTACCGTTTCAATTGAGCGAAGACCCGCATGCAAATGTGGATCAGCGTTGGATGGATTGAGATACCATCCGCGCAATACTGAAGAATTGCGCGGATGGCGAGGCGCTTGGGAGTCATCTCCGATGATACACACGCCAAATCCGGTCAGGCGCGAGCGACCGGTGATCAGCATATTTGCCATCGGTCCGGCTCCCGACTCCTTTCGTGCCCCTTACGTTCCCCGATCACGAAAGAAATGCCCATTGCGGCCGTTTGAAAGTCCTCTTCAACGACACCATTCGAATGTGACGGAACATGCGCGTGATAAATGTGGGAATTCCCACAAATTCGCCAAAATCAAGTCTTGTGAGATCGTTGTCTCTGCTTCTTATTATTATTCAAAAAGTTGAACTCGCAGCTGAGACGCGCAGCGAAAACTATGGTTATGCATCGGAATCGGATTGCGCCAACTGCCGCAAACGGTCCATATCCAATACCCGGATTTTTTTTCTGCCCGAATCCACGATGCCGAGTTTTGAAAGGCGCGCCAGCTCCTTGCTGACGGCTTCGCGGTGCGTGCTGAGCCTTGTGGCGATCTGATAATGGGACGGAGCCGGTTCGATAAGGGATGTATCACCGGATTCGTTTTCTTCCACCATCCGCAGCAATTCGGTGCACACACGCTGATGCACGGCCATGGTGCTGTATTCGAACATCCGGTCGGTCAGATTGCGGTTCTTGCGCACCAGCAATTCAGCCAGCTTGAGGCCGATCCCCGGATAGTCAACAATGAGACTGCGGAACTGGGTCGTATCCATGCGTGCAAGATAACTGTCGTCGAGGGCTTCGATTGCGGCGGAACGCGGTTGCCGGTCGATGGCCGAGAATTCCCCAAAAACATGGCCGGCCGAAATTTCGGCATAGGTCACTTCCTTGCCGTCCACGGAATATCCCTTGGCCGCGACCCGTCCCTCGACAATGAAATACACATCCGTCGTCAGCTGCTTTTGACTGATGACTTCCTTGCCTTTTGTGACCCGCAGCCACTCGCAGGTCTCACCGATATCATTGAGTAGCTCGACTTCCAGATCGGAAAGCAAGTCAACAAGATGCAGCAGATTTTTGGCGCCCGATTTCATCTATCCCACCCCAGGGCCATGCCCGAAACTCAAGATTAGCGTCAACGGACGCAGTGTGCAGCAAATATTTGCGCGAATCCGTCGCTGGCTGAAACATCACGGTTTCAACAGATCGCCTTCAGTGTGAGTTATCTCACATTTTGGCGCCGGGCGTTGTGTAATAGATACGCAATCATCAGCCGTATTGCGGCTCCAATACAACCAATCAGTATCCGGATTTCTACAATGTCACCGATCAAAACGCTTACCCGCCTGATACGCAGATCCGAAACCAACGGCAGCCGTGCTGTCAGCGGCACAAACTGCGCCGCGCTGCCGGCGGATGAGCTTGGGTTTGTACTGGAGTATCCGCGCAATCCGGATCTTGAGGCGGCGCGACGCCAATTGGCAATGATCCTCGACACACTCGATTTTGTGCTCGAACCTCTGTTTCCGATGAGCGCCGACGATCTGGCACATTTTGCCATTTTGCGGTTTCCCGGAGTTTCTGCGGGGCGTGCTTCGGATGCGCTCTTTGCAATAGCCTACGAGCTGGGAGAAAAAATCGATCTGGTATCGTGTGAACCCTGCATCGGCGAACACATCATGACTGTTCCGGAACCTGCTCAAGAGGCTTCGAGGGTAGGAAAAGAATATTGCGGTGCTGGTGCTCTGAGTGGTTCCAAGCACTTCGATAAGAGGTGGGCTCTGGCAAATACAGGCGTGTTCGCCGCCTGGCAACTTTCCCCGGATCTCGGCAAGGGCATTATCATCGCCCAACCGGACACCGGCGTTGCCAAACATCACGAGATTGAATCGGACAGCCTGAGGCTTGATCTTGCCGCCGACATCATCGGTGGAGATGACGATCCAACGGATCCACTCGATCCGCATACTGCCAATCCGGGCCATGGCAGCGGTACTGCCAGTGTGGTCGTCGGACGCAGAACCGGTGAAATCAGCGGCGCTGCGCCGGGTGCACAACTTGTTCCCATATGCTGCATACAGGATGTGACTGTCGTCAATCCGACGCAGGTGGCAAGGGCTGTCAACCACGCAAGGATTTCTGGCTGTCACATCGTTTCCATGAGCCTTGGCGGGCTGGGAAGCGTGGCCCTGCACAACTCCATTCAAAAAGCGGTTGAAGCCAACCTTATTGTTATCGCGGCGGCGGGCAATTGCATTGGACTGACTGTCTACCCGGCGCGATATCCTGAAGTCATCGCCGTTGCGGGAACGAATATCAATGACGGGAAATGGCAAGGCACCAGTGTTGGCAGAGCGGTCGATATTTCAGCCCCGGCGGAAATGGTGTGGCGTGCCAAGCACGACATGTCCACTGGCGGTAAGCCAATTGTAGCCGAAGGAGAGGGAACGGCCTATTCGGCCGCTCTTACCGCAGGCATTGCGGCACTTTGGCTCGGTCGTCACGGCAGGGACAATCTGATAGCGGAAGCAAATTCCAGACACACAACATTGCAAGAGTTGTTTCGCGCGGCTGTCCGCCACACGACGCGGGTTCCCGCAGGCTGGAACAGCAGCCGGCAGGGTTCGGGGATCATCGATGCCGAGGCGCTGCTGCGGCTCAAGCCAAGGGACATTCCAACGGTGTCAGAGGGCGTTTGCCCACCGAATTCGGGCCTATCGGAAGTTCAGCGTCTGGTGTTTGAAGCCACGCAGAAAAAGCCGGAAAGCAGAAATTTCGACTGGCCGCGCTATGAAGCCGAGATTGCTAATCTGGCACTGCGGCTTGCCCACATTAGGGCGCGGGGAAACGCACAATTCGCCAGCCGCTCCAGACGACGGTTTGCAGTTTCCGAATGTCTGCGCAAAGCTATTGAGGCATCGGGCGATGCTGCGCTGCGCGATCTGACCTCCAATTTCGAGGCCGGCCTGAGCGAGTAGCAGGCCGAAATGCGCGCAGTTTTATATTGATCGGCCCACCGCCGCTGTAACAGTCGGCTCAAAAATTAATTGATCTTCCCGGGGGCAGTACATTGGAAAGAGAGCTCTTTAACTGGTCCATGTCAACAACGATGGGAGGCGTGACGGAAATTGCCGTGATGGCGCCGATCATCAACGGGCGCGGCCTCGTCATCACCGGCTGCCTCTGCGTGAAAGGCCAGCCGTTCGTATTGCCCGCCCAGATCAGAGTAGGTGGACTTGATGGTGTCAATTGCGGCACTGTGGACGTCAACGCGGCGTGCGCGCGGGACAGTGATCGAGCAGGCCTCGGCGATGATTGCATGGCGAAAACGAACCGTCTGTCCTGAGGCGGGGTTTGTTATTGCAAGCTTTTCCAGCTCAACCAGCGCATTTTTGAGTTCGGAAAGTTCCATGCCGAGAACCTTGCGGGCGAACTCCAGTTTGACTTCTTCACCGAGAATACTCAATCCCTGTGCGCAGTATTTTGTCTCGCCAGGCAACCGATTGATGCGCGCATGGATCATGGACTGGACGCTTTGCGGGATTGACAGGATGGACTCAGGATCATCCGCGCCAATCGAACAGGCAAGCTGCTCAAGCACGAAGTGAATCCCGTCGGCCTGATCGAGCGCTTTTTCGATGTTTTGTTCGGACGGAGCGCTGGTCGGCCAAAGTTTGCAGGCCAACTCTCGCATCTGTTCTCGGGACATCGGGTCAAGCCGCAGGATCGTATCGGCGATATTCTGCGCGTTACAGGCAGCCTCGGGTCGACCTGTGGCCAGCACAAAAACGGGTGCCGGCTGGCGACATCTTTCAGGAGCGCAAGGCAGAGCAGGCTCTCCGGATCGACAAGATGAAGGTCTTCCACAAGGAGCAAGGTACGGCCATTCAGCGCCACCTGAGCAAATGTTTCGACTAGCGCCTCAGCCGTCTCCTTTAAAGACAAGTTCGAGCCGCCGTCCAGAGATTGCCCGCGTTCATCAGACAGACGGAACGTTTCCAACAGCTCAGGCGCGATGGAATCGATGCCGGCACCCTGAAAAGCCGTGACAATCTGTTCTTTCGGTGCCTGCTCGCCGAGCTTAAGGGCATTCAGTATCAGGTCACGCATGACAGCAAATGGCGTCGTGCGTTTTTGCATGTCGCCACGAAACACCAACAGCTGGTCGATGGTTTTTTGCGAGACGGCCTCGTCGATCACCGCTGTGGCGAGCCGGCTCTTGCCAATCCCGGGTTCTCCGATGATCGTGAATATCTCATTTTGACCGGAGCCACGGGATATCGCATCGCCAATAGTCTTAAGCTGTTCTTCGCGTCCGACGATCGGGAACGCATAGCGCTGCATCTTGTCATTTGCCCCACCACGTTTGGGCGGCGAGCGCATTCGCAACACACTGGAATCGATTTCGTCCAGTATCTGCAAGTCCGGCATTGCCTGATGCTCGAAATCCAGCCGACACATTTCGATCGTGTCGGCGCTCACCAGAATTTCGCCGGGCTGAGCACTTGGCTGAAGGCCAGCCGGGAATGGTCGTCGATGGCGACATGGACAAACTCCCAGCCGACGCCGCGGGTATTGGACTGGCCGTGCCTGTCACCGGTGATGCGGTGGCCGACCCGTG
>JAAEOH010000065.1 GCA_024244645.1 Hyphomicrobiales bacterium | reverse complement strand
GCTTCCTGGTGGTGTGATCATGCATATCGGTCTTGGGGGAGGGACGGGCGATTTCGATTTCCGCCGCATGACCCTGCAGGAGATCACCTTCATCGGGACCTACACCTATACGGCCGATGATTTCCGGGCGACCGCACAGGCGATCTTTGATGGCCGGTTGGGTGCGCTCGACTGGATCGAATCGCGGCCGCTGAGCCAGGGACAGTCCGCCTTCGAGGACATCCTCGCCGGCCGGGTCGAGGCGCCTAAGATCATTCTCAAACCAAACGGATAACGGACGGCCAATGCCCGCAACGCACAGCCCGCATGTGTTTGACTGTACATGCGGATGTGGCCGTTGCCTGTGAGCGCCACACGGTTTCAGCTCGTGGGTTTTTCCCAAGACATATTGACTATGCAAACATCATATGTTTAGCTTCTTGTTATGAGTGAGATGATTTACTACGACCTGAAGCAGGTCGCCGGACTGGCACCGAGCCTTGCCACGCAGGTGGCGCGGGAAATTGGCCGCCGGATCGTCTCCAATACATACGCACCGGGCAACCTGCTTGAAGACGAGGCGGCTCTTGCAGACAAGTACCAGGTCAGCCGTTCTGTCATCCGCGATGCCGTGAAGATCCTGGTTGGCAAGGGGCTGCTCGAAGTGCGTCGGGGCATCGGCACCCGCGTTAGGGCACGCACCAGCTGGGGGCTGCTCGATGATGATGTTCTGGCCTGGTATCAGTCGGCGCCACCGGATGCCGACATGCTGCGCCAGCTCATGGATGTGCGGCAGATATTCGAACCGAAGGCCGCACGATGGGCTGCCGAACGCGGCGACGAAGAAGCCCATGAAATGATCAAGCGCGCGATAGAGCGCATGGAAGAGGAAAATGGGTCGGTTGAGGACTTCGTCATTGCCGATGCGGTCTTCCACCGTTCAATCCTCAGAGCAACAAAGAATGAGTTTTTGATGGCGCTGGAAGGCGTCATCTTTTCTGCTTTGTTGAGCAGCATCAGGCTGACCAATGTCGACCCGCGCGCAAATGAGGCGTCGCTGCCGTTTCATCGTAATGTCTACGAGGCCATTGCCGTGCACGACGGCAACCGGGCCGAAGAGGTTATGGAAAAATTGCTCGGCGATACCACGCGCCGGCTGGGAGGAAAACTGCATGAGGGTTAGCGGGGAAACCGGCGGCTCCTAGAGAGCCAATCCAAGACCAAATCGATGTTCACGAAATGCGCACGGAGAAATCCGGGCGATGGCGAAGCAATGCCCAAACCACGCGATCAAGGAGGAAACTATGCGGACGAAATCGTCGTCGCAATGACCCGTGGCCTTGACGGAGAATCTTCCAATGGAGGCTGACTACAAACCGGGACCGGTAGAGCGCTTCCGGCTCATGCGCGAGACGCGATTTGGCGCTTTCGTTCCGGTGCTGCTGGCACTGATCGTCATCTGGATTTATTTCAGCATCAGCGAACCGGCGTTTTTCAGCGCCCGCAATTTCTACTTCCTTTTCATGCAAAGTGCGGTGGTCGGAACGCTCGCAGTCGGCATTACCATGGTGCTGCTTCTCGGAGACATCGACCTGTCGGTTGCAGCAAACTCCGGCGTCTGCGCTGCCCTGATGGCTGTTCTGATCGCCAATCTCGGGGTCGTCGCGCCCATTGCCTGCCTGTTGGCCATATTCCTGGGCGTTCTGCTGAGTGCCGGGCAGGGTATTCTGGTTCCTATGTCGGAATTCCGTCTTTCGTGGTCACGCTTGCCGGTCTTTTGGGCTTTCAGGGTCTGATGCTCAAAATTCTCGGCATTCATGGCGCGATCAATGTACGGGATCCTTTTGTGCGCGGTATCACCACGGTCGTTCTGCCGCCATCCGTCGGCTGGTTGCTGGCGGTCGCCTGCGTGGCCCTGTTTTCCCTTGTCACCTGGCGCCGCCATCAGCTCAGAACGGCCAATGGGCTCGAGCTCGATCCACCTATGGTGTTGTGGGGACAGGTCGGCTTCTTCGGTATCATGGCTTTCGCGGCGGTCGCCACGCTCAATGCCTATCGCGGCGTGCCGCTGCTTGTGGTTCTGCTTGTCGGCCTGACGGCGGTGTTGGGATGGATAACGACCTCGACACCGTTCGGCCGGTCGCTGTTTGCTGTGGGGGGTAATCAGGAATCGGCCCGCCGCGTCGGCATGAACGTCAAGCGCATCCGTGTCGCCGCATTTGCGATTGTCGGTTTCATGGCTGCCGTCGGCGGCATTGTCGGTGCCTCACGCTATGCATCGGTTTCCTTCAATGCGTTTGCCGGCGGTCCGCTGTTGCTTGAGGCGATCGGTGCGGCAGTCATCGGCGGCACGTCTCTTTTTGGCGGGCGCGGTTCGGTGTGGAACGCCATTCTGGGAGCCCTGGTGATCGGATCGCTTGGCAACGGGCTTGATCTTTCCGGTGCCAGTGCCGCCGACAAACTGATGTTTTCGGGCGCAATCCTGTTGCTTGCCGTTGCGGTCGACGCGGTTTCACGCGCCGGCAGCGGTCAGTCCCGATGAGGTGGATTAAATGACGAACAATCGTGAACATTGGAGTGAGGATGAACGGGTGCTGCTTGTCGCCATTCTCGATCAACTCATTCCGGCAAATGAGGAAAAGAAAATTCCATCGGCCGGCGATCCCGGCACTGCCTTATATCTTGCGGGGATTGCAGCCGGCGACGATCAGATTGGAACCCTCTTTGCGCGGGGACTGAAGCGGGCAGCCGAATTGTCCAATACCACCGGAGGTGCATTCGTCTCACTGAACAACAGCGAGCAGATTGCAGTGATCAGGCAACTCGAGGAAGCCGAACCGGCGTTCTTCGAGGCCCTGCTCAGGCACACCTACATGGCCTATTACAGCCGGCCCGACATACGGGCGCTGTTGGGATTGTTGGCAAAACCGACCCAACCGGACGGCTATGATGTTCCGTCCGAAACACCCGAATTCATGGCCGAACTGACCGCGCCCGTCCGCAGACGGGGGCAGGTCTATCGTGCCTGCTGATGTGAAGAAAGTATGCAATCGATGAGCTACGAACCCGTTGATGTTCTGATCATTGGAGCCGGCGCCGCCGGAGCGGCGATCGCCTGGTCGCTGGTCGAAACGCGCATGCGGATCCTCTGCCTGGAGCAGGGCCCCCATGTGCATGACAAGGACTATCCCAGCAGAAATCAGGATTATGAACTGAGCCGCTATGGCGATTTTAGCTGCGACCCCAATGTGCGGAAACTTCCCCAAGACTATCCGATCAACTCCGCGGATTCCGAGATTACACCGGTCAATTTCAATGCAGTGGGCGGATCGACGGTCAATTTTCTCGGTCATTGGCCGCGGATGCACCCATCCGATTTCAGAGCCCGCTCACTGGACGGCGTGGCCGATGACTGGCCGGTCGACTATGCGACGCTGGCGCCGTTTTATGACATGAACGACCGCATTACCGGCGTTTCGGGCCTGGGGGGCAATCCGGCCTATCCGGACTACAAACCGCCGCTGCCGCCAATTCCGATCGACAAGCTCGGTCAGACGCTGGCGCGGGGCTTCAACGCGCTTGGCTGGCACTGGTGGCCCTCCGACGTCGCCATATTGAGCCAGGACTACGACGGCCGGACGAAATGTGTGAATGCGGGCACCTGCGACCTTGGCTGTGCAGCCGGGGCAAAGGGCGGGACGAATTTCACCTACTGGCCGATACTGGAAAATGCCGGCGTTGAATTGAAAACTGGCTGCCGCGTGCGCGAAATTCTGGTCGATGAAGATACCGGTTTTGCAACCGGGGTGCTTTATCACGGCCCCGACGGCCAGGTTCATGAGCAGAAGGCGGAGATGGTGATCGTCGCCTGTAACGGCGTCGGCACGCCGCGGCTGTTGCTGAATTCGAAGTCGAAGCTCTTTCCCGACGGGCTAGCGAACCGGTCAAGCCAGGTCGGCAGGAACCTGATGTTCCATCCGCTGACAGGCGTCACCGGGATCTTCGATGAGCCGATGGAAGGCTTCAAGGGCCCGATGGCCTGCTCGATCCTGAGCCAGGAATTTTATGAATCGGATCCCAACCGCGATTTTGTGCGCGGCTACGGTTTGCATAGCGGCCGTTATACGACGCCGATGACATATGCGCTCGGTGGCTACGGCGTCGACGATCCCATTGCGTGGGGTCGGGAGCACCGGGAGAAATTCGACGATCTCTATCCCTATTCAGCAGGTCTGACGGTGGTGACCGAGGATTTGCCGGAGGAGAAAAACACTGTGACGCTGGACCCCGACCTGACCGACAGTGACGGCATACCGGCACCGAAGATCGATTACACCGTCGGCGACAATACCTGGAAAATGATCGCCCATGGCGAAGCGGGCGCCGAAAAGGCGCTGATTGCGGCCGGTGCCAAACGGATCGTCGGCAAAGGCGGTGATAAGGTCTGGTGGCGGGCGGGATGGCACCAGATGGGCACATGCCGGATGGGCAGCGACCCGGAACGCTCGGTCGTTAATGGCTGGGGCCGGACACATGACGTCAAAAACCTGTTCATCGTCGATGGCTCGATCTTCGTGACCTCCGGCGCGGTCAACCCGACATCCACTATCCAGGCGCTGGCGCTCTTTATCGGCGACAGCATCAAAAACAACATTGCAAACCTTTTCGATTGATAGAGGCGAGATGAGTTATTCAAAAAAGATGTATCTCGGCGGTGACCTGGTGGATGGCGAAGGCAGCGCGGATATTATCAATCCGGCGACCGACGAAATTGTCGGGACCATCGCGACAGCCGGCATGGGTGATGTTCAGCGTGCGCTTGAAGCGGCATGCGATGTATTCCCGACCTGGTCTGCCACCTCGATCTCCGAACGTCAGAAATGGATGAACCGTCTGCGTGATGAAGTCATCGCCAACGAAGAACATCTGCGCGACTGCATCCACCACGAGATGGGCAAGCCCTGGGCGGCAATCCAGGAAGATTTCGACAGCCTCAGGAACTCGCTGCACTATTACGCAGAGGAGATTGCCCGCACGCGCGATGAAAACCTCCCCGATCGCGTGGGCACGCACACCCACCGGCTCGTTCACGAGCCGGTGGGTGTTGCCGTGGCATTCATCGCCTGGAACTTTGCGCTGCTCAATCTTGCCTTCAAGATAGGTCCGGCAATGGCTGCCGGGTGCCCGATCATCATCCGTGCTTCGGAGGCGAACGCCGATATCGGCCTATGCCGTCGGCGAATTGTGCAAGAAGATCGGCCTACCGGATGGCGTTGTGCAAATCCTTTGCACCGACAGCTACGCGGCGGCCGATGCGCTGACCGCTTCGCCGATTCCTGCGATGATCACGCTGATCGGCTCGACAGCCACCGGGCGTCACATCATGCAAACCGGGGCGACGACTATCAAACGCTACTCGATGGAGCTGGGCGGCAACGCTCCGGCGCTGGTTTTTGCCGATGCAGATCTCGATCTTGCGGCGGACATCATTTGCGCGGTCAAGTTCAACAACAGCGGTCAGATCTGTGTCACACCGAACCGGGTGTTTGTTGAAGCGTCAGTTGCAGACCAATTCGAGAATAAAATTGTCGAGCGTGCGAAGGCCGTCAATGTCGGCTGGGACAAGCAAGGTGATATCGGCATGGGACCGATGATCGACGGCCGCGCCTGGACGCGCGTCAAGGGGCTGATCGATTCTGCTGTTGGTGACGGTGCGCAACTGTTGACAGGAGGGGACAGGCCGGCGCATCTGCCTGAGGGACACTATCTGGCACCCACTGTGCTGAGCACCGTCAACGAGGGCATGGATATCTATCAAAACGAGATTTTCGGTCCGGTTGTCGGCCTTGTGAAATTTGACAGTGAGGGCGGATTGCTGGAGAAGGCGAACGATTGCGAGGACGGGGGATTGTCGGCGTATATCTTCACCAGCGATATCGGCAAGGCGGAACGCTATGCCGCAGGGTTGCGCTACGGAGAGGTGCAGATAAACGGCGTGAAATACGACATCGATCTTCCACATGGAGGCATGGGCCAGTCCGGTATCGGACACGATTGCTCCCATCTGGCACTGCACGACTATCTGGCACTCAAGCGGATAACCCGCGCAACTACGGTCTGAGGCTCATTCCAATGAAAATAATCGAAATCAAAAGCCACGTTCTTGCCTACGACCTGCCGGAGGAATTGGGATATTCGCAGCAATATTATGCGCGGCGTACCGCGCATCTGGTCGAGGTGAAGACCGACGAAGGTCTTGTCGGCTGGGGAGAGTGTTTCGGGCCCGGCAATGTTGCGATTGCCAACAAGGCGATTGTCGAAAGGGTGATTCAGCCGATGATCGTCGGCATGGATCCGCTTGACCGCGAAGTCATCTGGCACAAGGTCTACAATCTGCTGCGCGATCACGGCCAGAAGGGCATGCCGGTGCAGGCGCTTTCCGGTGTCGATATCGCGCTGTGGGACCTGGCCGGAAAGATCACCGGATTGCCGCTCCATAAACTGATCGGCGGCAGACATCGCGACCGAATTCAGGTCTACGGCTACGGCATGATGCTGAAGCGCGAAGACGCGGCCAGCCATATTTCGCGGTTCAGGGAAGAAGCGGTGGCAATCAAAGATGCAGGCTTCAAAGCGACAAAGATGAAGATCGGTCTTGGCGTCAGGGACGATATCCTTCTGGCACAGGCGGTTCGCGATGGTGTTGGTGACGACTTCCCGTTCATGGTCGACGCCAATCATTGCTACACGGTCGACGATGCCTGTTACGTCGGCAGAGCGCTGGATGAACTCAAGCCGTTCTGGTTCGAAGAACCGGTGGCGCCAGAAGACCGTGCGGGCTACCGGATGCTGCGCAACATGATCGAGACGCGCATTGCAGGCGGCGAGGCGGAGTTTACCCGCTGGGGATGGCGGGACCTTTTGGACGGTCAGTGCGTGGATATCGCGCAACCGGAAGTCTGTGCCCTTGGCGGCGTGTCGGAATATCTGAAGGTGCTGGCGATGGCGCAGACTCATTTCGTTCCGGTCATCAACCACGTCTGGGGCTCGGCGGTCGCGCTGGCGACAAACATACAGTTGCTGGCGGCGATACCACCGCTTCCCGGCGGCCTGTTCCAGCGCGAGCCGATGCTGGAACTCGACACAACCGACAACAGGTTCCGCGATGAGCTGCTGACCGAACCGCTCGATATTCGGGGCCAGGTGAAGCGCAGTGGCGGGTATGTCGACGTATCGGACAATCCGGGAATAGGGGCGGAACCGGACATGGATTACATCGCGAAATACGCGATCGATTGACCGAAACGGGGATCTGGCCATGTCTTCACAGCAAGCCCAATGGATCGGCATTGACTGTGGAACGTCCAACCTGCGGGCGTTTTTGATCGATCAATCCGGCGCGCTTGTCGCCGAGTTGGATTCAGACAAAGGAATGGGGTGTCTGAAGCCGGAGGAATTCGAGGGCGCGCTTGTATCGCTGATCGAACCGTGGCTCGGGCAAGGCGAGACCATCCCGGTCTTTGCCTGTGGCATGGTCGGCGCGAGACAGGGTTGGATCGAGGCGAAGTACCGGCCCGTGCCATGCAAGCTGTTGCAGGACGCGCAGCTCACGCGTGCGGAAACGTCCGATCCGCGGATTGAGGTTTTTATCCTCCCGGGATTGTCGCAAGATACACCCGCGGATGTCATGCGTGGGGAGGAAACCCAGGTTGCGGGATTTCTGGCGTCGGAGCCCGGCTATTGCGGTGTCGTATGCCTTCCCGGAACACACACCAAATGGGTGAGCGTCGATAATGGCATCGTCGGAGCATTTCAGACATTCATGACGGGCGAATTGTTTACGCTGCTGGCACAGCACTCGATATTGCGTCACAGCGTTTCCGAGGCGGGTGAGGATCCCGAGGCTTTTATGGGTGCAGCCAAAAAAGCGGCCGAACACCCCGAGAGCATCGCCTTGAAGCTATTCGGTTTGAGAGCGACCTCGCTGCTGAACGACCCGGAACCCCGCGTTGCGCGCGCACAACTTTCCGGGATGATCATCGGGCACGAAATCGGCGCCGCACGAAAAATCTGGAGCGGGTTGCCGGTGGCGATCATCGGCACGTCCAAACTCGCATCGCTCTACCACGCCGTGCTTGATGCGGAAGGCGCGGATACGCGTCTGATCGATACCAAGTTCGCAACCCTTTCCGGCCTTGCGATGGCGGCGAAGCAGGCCGGAGCTGCTGTAGCCTGATACAAATCGTATCGCGACCCGTTGTCGAACGTGCGACAATTCCGTCGATTGGGGCCTGATCTCCAAGCCGGGTCAATTTCACATGGCGCAGTATGTGCAGCACCACGCGCAAGGCTTTGATACGTCAAAATTTCAAAGACTGATTGCTGCGATTGCGGCATCCCGAATGGTCGGGATGCCGTCGGACTGTTAATTCCGTCCTATTGCTGTGGGTCCGGCGCCACGCTGCTGCAGACGATGTCGCGGTCGATCAGCCATTGGCCATTCCGGGACGTCCACAACACTATGTAGCTGCCTTTATCGGCCTCGGCATTGCCGTCGGCCCGAAGCGTATAACTGCCCATTTCGACGATTGTATCTTCATTCGAGACAAGTTCGTCGGTTTGCAGTTCAAGTCCCTTCAATCCGGCGGTGATCATGCCGTCGAAGGCGGCCTTGATCTGCGATCTGCCGGTTGCCGGTACTGAATTAGGCAGCATGAAGCGTGCATCGTCCGTATAGAGTGCGCCCAACGCTTCGAGGTCACCGGCGAAGAAAGCCACCATCATTGTGGTGTTGTTTTGATCAATGGCTGATCTGGCCCGTGCATTTGTCATGTCACGCTCTCCTCTCATTTGCATAGCTGTGCAGATCTGCGGCGATTTCGCCGACCTTGCCGCGCACCGCGTCAACGACTTCCGGCGGAGCGGTTTCCGGACCGCCTGAATTGAACGGCGGCTGGGGCCGGTATTCGAACAGAAGCTGCATGACATGGGCGGTCGGCTCATCGTGAGTTCGGCGATGACCGTCAGCGCGAAGTCGAGACCGGCGGTAATGCCGCCACCGGTGATCCTGTTGCGGTCAATCGCCACGCGTTTGTCGGCGAGCGTGACCTTGTCTTAGGATTCCAGAACGTCGCGGTAAGCCCAGTGGGTCGCGGCTTCATAACCGTCGAGCAGTCCGGCTTCCGCCAGGATCAGCGTGCCGGTGCACACCGACGTGACGTAGCGGGCCTTCTCGCCGGCCTCGCGGATAAAATCGATGACCTCGGGATCCTTCATCTGCGCAAGCGTGTTGCCGCCGCCCGGCATGACGAGCACGTCGATTTCGGGGCAGTCGTCGAAGCCGTATTGGGGCGTCATCAGTGCGCCGGCATCAGATGGGAAGGCTTCGTCGGTCTTGGCAAAGGTGAATGTCTCGAAAGCATCGACAAACGAGAACATCTGCAAGGGCGCGTATGCGTCCATCATGGTCATGTGGGGAAACAGATAGATTCCCACCTTCAGCTTACTCATCTTAAGCTCCTTTCGAGGTTGAACGATGTTTTGAATTGCGGCGGCCGCCTGTCGACCGCCTTCGCTATTGCAGCGTATCTGTAAGAGGCGGCGGATAATCGCCGGCCGATCGTTGGAAGCGGCTGCGGAACTGCTGCGGATTGACCTTAAGCCGGCGAACGAAGGTGCGGCGCATTCGCTCGGCATTGCCAAAGCCGCTGGCCTCGGTGATCGCGTCGATCGGTATCGACGTGCTTTCGAGATGTTTTTTGGCAGCGTGAAGCCGGAGCTCTTCAACATACCTGCCAGGCGAGATGCCGACTTCGGAGACGAACAGGCGGGCGAAGTTGCGGCTGCTCATGCACATGCGCTCGGCCAGCGCTCGACGCACAAATCTTCGCCCAGATTGTCCATCATCCAGTTTTGCAACTCGGTTATCGAGCGATTGCCGCTTTGCTGTCTCGGCAAGTACGAACTGAACTGCGACTGGCCCCCGGTGCGCTTGAGAAACATCACCCAGTTTCTTGCAATGTCGAGTGCGACTTCCCGGCCGTGATCCTCCTCGACGAGTGCCAGTGCCATATCCATGCCGGTGGTGATCCCGGCCGACGTATAGATGTCGCCATCCTTGAGGAAGATGGCGTCAGGCTCGGTCTTTACTTCGGGGAAGGAGGCGGCAAACTCGTCGGCCCAATACCAATGGGTGGTCGCCGATTTACCGTCCAGCAGTCCCGCCTCGGCGAGCAGAAACGCACCGGTGCATACGGATGCTGTTCTTCGTGCCCTGGGGCATTTTGGGCAATCCAGTCGATCAGTGTTCCGTCCTGTCTGGCAGACGCCACGTCCAGACCGCCGGACACCATCAGCGAATCTATCTTTGTGTCGCTGAAACTTTCCAACGGCTCGCTCATGATGACCAGCCCGCCCGGCGACGTGGTGACCGGGCCGACGATGTCGAGGGCGCTCGCGCCATCAAACGCGACCATCAGAACCAGTTTTGTTTCGATACCAATTTTCTCCTCCACGAAAAGCATAGCGGAAGTAATTTTGGCATCAATGACAAAGACCCCACCTTTTCTGCCAAAACTCCCGGGCCGGCAGATTGGAAACCAACTATGGCCGATGGCCCTGTTGACGGATCAAGACCCGGTTTCGGAATTGTTCTGGATTGTGCATTCGAAAAACCGCAGCACCGCCTCGCGCATATCTTCTGTCTCGACGTGACCTGTTAACTCCGATCGTATGACCGTCAGGTTTTCAGAAGCGTTCGTTCGCTCGTATGCCTGACGCAGCGTGGCAATTGCGGGATCGACCGCTTCTGGCGGTGTCAGCGGATCGAGGACGCCATAGGCGACGAGTTGCGGGCGCGGTGCGATCATCGCGGCGATATCGGCCATGTCGTGTTCCTCCAAGAGCCCTGGCACGGTCATATAGGGTCCGTGGAGATCATGTGCACCGGATTCGATGAGCGGGCGCATATTGGCAAAGGCACAAAGATGGGCCGCGGCTGATATGCGCTCGTCGAGTGCCGCAAGCCAGTAAGCATGGGTTGCGCCCATCGACAAACCGAGCGTTGCAATGCGTTCGGCATCCACATCTTCGCGTGCCGCAAGGTAATCAACCGCCGCCCGAAGATTGGACAGCATCTGCCCCATCAGCGTGCCGCCATTCCACAACGCAGCCTTCGCCAGGGCAGGTTCACTGCCTTCGTGTTGGCGGCTGCCAAATCCGGGCATATCGGCACACAGCACGACAAAACCGCGTGAGGCCAGGAGCCGGCCATGGGGCGAATGAAGGGCAGGGCGCCCGTCTAGCAGTTCGCTCCTTCCGATGTCGTAACGGTCTCCATGGGCATGGCAGTACAGCATCGCAGGATGGCGAACGGCATTGTTTTCGGGACGCAGAAGCGTCGCCGGCACGATGCCCGAGTTGGTGTTAATTTCGAGTTCTTCGATCACGCACTCCGGTTCGGTGCACACGTCCTGAACGCTGCCTCCTTTTCCAGGAGACGGACCATCGCGATAGCCTAGTTTCAGCCACAAATCCCTGCGGTGAAATCTGCTCATTGGCCCCGTTTTCATCCTTTCGTGCTGTCAGGCAGGGGTTGCTGCGCTACTTGTATACTAGTATATATATGGCAGCAGGAGAATGAAATGAGACAAACGTGGCGCTGGTTCGGGCCGGTCGACAAGGTGACGGTTGCCGATGCGCGTCAGGCCGGCGCTGAAGCGATCGTGACGGCGCTGCATCATATTCCCACGGGCGACGAATGGCCAATCGAAGAAATAGTACAGCGTCAGGCGGAAGTTTCCGTTCTGCCTGACGGATCACCCAGCGGATTACGCTGGGATGTGGTTGAAAGCCTGCCGGTTTCCGAAGCGATCAAGACCCAGTCCGCCGATTGGCGCGGCGACATCGAGCGATACAAGAAAAGCCTCACCCACATTGCAAGATCCAAAATAGAAACGGTCTGCTACAACTTTATGCCGGTGCTGGACTGGACGCGAACGGACCTTGCTGCGCCGATGCAGCATGGCGGCACGTCCATGCGTTTCGATATTTATGACTTTGCGGCATTTGATATCCACGTTCTTGCCCGTCCATCGGCGCTGGATGATTACCCGAAGCACGTTCAGGACGAGGCGAATAAGCGCGCCGATGCCATGAGCGATGCGCAAATAGGGCGTCTGACGTCCAACATTGTCGCCGGGCTGCCGGGGGCCGCCGAGCACTGGACCATTGCGACGCTGCGTGAAAAACTTTCCGACTACCAGCACATCGACGCGACGCGCATGCGGCAAAACCATATCGATTTTCTGTCTGAGGTGGTGCCGTATGCGGAGCAGCTGAATATACGCATGTGCTGTCATCCGGACGATCCGCCGTTCCCGCTTCTGGGGCTGCCGAGGACGATGTCCACGTCAGAGGATTTCTGTACTGTATTATCTGCCGTGGACAGCCCGTCGGCCGGCCTGACCCTTTGCACGGGATCTCTCGGTGCGAGGCCCGACAACGACATCCCTGCCATGGTCACGGAGTTTGCCCCGCGCATCCACTTTGTACATTTGCGCAACGTGACGCGCCAGACCGAGGGCGTGCAGTGTTCTTTTTTTGAGGATGAGCACCTTGAGGGCGACACGGACATGGTGGCGGTGCTTTCCGCCCTGCTTGCCGAGGAGAGCCGACGCAGGGAGGAAGGGTGTGCGGACCATGAAATTCCGATGCGTCCCGATCACGGTCAGGACATTTTGAGCGATCTTCAGCGCGGAGCGCAGCCGGGATATCCGGCGATCGGCCGCCTGAAGGGCCTTGCCGAGTTGCGTGGCGTCATGCATGCGCTGACTACTCAAACCCGGCAACAGGCCGCGCTGGGCGAACACGCCGGCGGGGCCGCACCACAGGAGATGCGTCATGCCGCGTCTGACGCCTGAGGCCGCGGCCTTTGACATGCATGCGGCGCTTGAGGGTGTCGCCATCGACCGGTCGCGCTCGATCGCTCCGCAAATCTACCGGGAGCTGCGCACCCGCATTATCGACAACCGTTTCCCACCGGGCACGGCACTGAGCGAGACGGAAGTCGCCAGAATATGCGACGTCAGCCGCACGCCGCTGCGTGCTGCCATCCAGGATCTCGCAGGCGATGGGTTGATTATCGTCAAACCGCAGGTCGGGTCGGTCGTCGCCCCACAAAACGAGGCGCGGGTGCGAGAAGCGATTTTCATACGTGCCGCAATTGAAGCGGCCATTGCCCGCAGGCTCGCCGAGCGGGGCATCGACGAGGCGGCCCTGGCACCCATCCTTGCCGCGCAGGAAGTCGCCGCCAAGCGCGACGATTACAGGACATTCTTTCGGTATGACGAGGAATTTCACCAATTGCTGGCGCAAATGGCCGATGTTCCGCATGCCTGGCAGATGGTGCAATCGATCAAGGCTCATATCGACCGCCAGCGCCTGCGTCTCATGTCGTCGATATCCGGCCGGTCGCTTCGTGCTTTCGAGGATCACGTTCGCCTCCTGGATTGCATTCGCAACGGCGATGCCAGTGGTGCGGCAGCGGTGATGCGCGATCACATCAATTCGGCGCTCGAGAATGTCCAGACAGGTTTGAAGGGCTGATCAGCAGGGCCTTATGCGCCTTGCTACAATAAACTATGTGTACTAGTATACAAGTAGCAAACGGGAGGAATACATCATGAAAAACAGACTTTGCAGAGTGCTGGTTCTTGGTGCCGCTGCCATCGGAATGATGGCTGGCAGTGCATTGGCCGAGACCGAATTGCGGATAACCTGGTACAATGACGGCAATGAGGGCGAAGTCATGCGCGGGATCCTCGATCGCTACGAAGCGGCAAATCCCGACGTCAAGGTCACGCTCGACGTGGTGCCCTACAAGGCAATCCTTGAAAGCCTTCCGGTGCAGCTTGCCGCGGGCGAAGGCCCGGACCTTGCCCGTGTGACCGACCTCGGCGGTCTGTCCGAGCATTATATGGACCTGACGCCGCACATTTCCGATCCGGCCTATTGGGAAACCAATTTTGGCCCGTTCCTGAAATGGCTGCGCGGTTCCGGTGATGACAAGGGCATATCCGGCTTCATGACGCAGCTCACGGTCACCGGTCCCTATGTCAACAAAACACTGTTCGAGCAGGCCGGCGTGGCATTGCCGGGCGAGGGCGCAACATGGGACGACTGGGCAAAAGCCGTGCGGGAAGTATCCACTAAACTGGATATCCCGATTCCCATGGCCTGGGACCGTTCCGGTCACCGGGTTTCGGGTCCTGCCATTTCCATGGGCGCCAAAATGTTCGACGCCAATGGCGATCCGGCGCTGGTTGATGACGGGCTGAAAGCGATGGCCGGCAAGCTTTACGACTGGCACCAGGACGGCACGATGCCGAAGGAACTCTGGGGCTCGGTTTCCGGCTCGCAATATCTCGGCGCCAATGAGGACTTCGCCAACGCCAACGTCGCCATGTATATGAGCGGCTCGTGGCAGATCCCGCAGTTCGCCGACAAGATCGGCGATGCCTTCGACTGGTGGGCAGTGCCCGCGCCATGTGGTCCGGCTGCCTGTACCGGCATGCCCGGTGGTGCTGCGCTCGTTGCGCTGAAGACATCGGAGCATCCGGAGGAAGTCGGCAAGCTGATGGACTATCTTTCAAGCGAAGAGGTCCTCAACGAGTTCTATGGCAAGACACTGTTCATTCCAGGTCACCTTGGGCTGGCGGCAAACGGTGTGGAATTCCAGACGGACGATCCGCGCGCCAAGCATGCGCTTGAGACCTTTGCCGCGGCTGTTCCGGGCATTTCACCCACCGCCTTCGATCTGCAGGGCTACGTCTACAACCGGGTGATGTTCAACGCGCTGATCTCGCGGCTCGGCGAGGCGATCGTCGGCGAATTGACGCTGGATGAGGCCTATGACCGCATGACGCAGGACATCGAGCAGCAGATTGCCGAAAAGAAACGCGGCGACTGATCACGCTTCATACGTGATCAATGGCAGCACTCCGGGCGTGGTCTCCCTTGCGCCCGGAGAGACAAATTAAACTCTGTCGTCTGATCGATTTCCATGGCGCACGAAACACCAGTACATTCGGATGATCTCAGTCTGGGGGACCGGCTCAATGCCGTTGCAGCCTGGCCGGTGCGTGTCCTGTTCGGACTGCTCGATACGCCGTTCAGAGCGCTTCAGCGCCTGCTCGGCATCGGCCGCATGCCTTACATCTTCCTGCTGCCGAACCTTGCTTTTTTCGGCATTTTCGTAATCGTGCCGCTGATCATCAATTTTGCATTTTCTGTCACTGGCGGTGATGAGCTTTTCTTGTCCGAACGCCCCTATGTGGGCGGCGAGCAATATTCCTATCTCGCGGATTGCGGCAGTTATCTCGATCCGCAGAGCTGCCGGGAGGATCGCTTCTGGCGCGGCATCTACAACACGGTTGTCTTCGTCTTCTTCCAGGTCGCCTTCATGGTGTTGTTCTCGCTGGTGACTGCGCTGATCCTCAACCGCGAAATCCGCGGACGCGGCTTCTTCCGCGCGGCGTTCTTTTTTCCGGTTCTCCTGTCGCCCGTCGTCGTCGCGCTGATCTGGAAATGGATCCTGCTGCGCGACGGAGTGCTCAATGCGGGTCTGACCTCGATTGGTCTCGACCGCATCCTGTTCTTCGTCGATCCGACGTGGTCGATGTTCTGGGCTATCTTCGTCTCGATCTGGGCCCATATGGGCTTCTATACGCTGATCCTGCTGGCCGGCCTGCAGGCGATCCCGCCCGATCTCTACGAGGCGGCGGAGATGGACGGTACACGCCGCGAGCGTGTCTTCTGGCGCATAACCCTGCCGCTGCTGTGGCCAAATCTCCTGGTGGTGGTGGTGCTTGCACTCATCAAGGCGGTGCAGATTTTTGATGAGGTTTTTGTCCTGACTGGCGGCGGACCGGGCACGGCCACGCAGTTCATCGTTCAGTACATCTACACGACCGGATTTGCCAATCAGGTTCAGAATTTCGGACTGGCGGCAGCGGCTTCCGTGGTTCTCGGTGTTGTGCTCTTCGTCCTGACGCTGGTCCAGTTGGCCGCCTCGCGGCGCAAGGAGGATGGCTGATATGGCAGACACCCAAACAGTCTCCGGCCGTGGCATCGGTGGTATGCTGACAGCGCGACGCGGCGGCGCGTCCTGGCACTGGACCGATATTTTCACCTATGTCTATCTGACGCTTGGCGTTTGCCTGATGTTCGGGCCGGTGCTTTGGCTGGCGCTGTCTTCCTTCAAGACGCCGGCGGGTCTTCAGGAATTCCCGCCGACACTGTTGCCGCTCGGCCAGATCGAGATTCAGGTCGATGGTTACGAAAAACCGTTGCCGCTCTACAAGGTGACGATGGAGGACGGGAGCGTTCGTGAACTGGCGCAGGTTCGCCGCATCGGCATCATTGCCCAGATGGTCGATCCCGCTGATCCGGAAACAAGCATAAAGGTACCGATCGCCAGCCGCGAACCCATCCGCGAGTTTCGCGTCGCGTGGGAGAACTACACCAAACCGCTCGAACGGTTCAATTTCCTGAATTACCTTAACAATTCCGTCATCGTGACCGTGGTCGCGACGATCGTTACGCTGCTGATCAACTCGATGGCGGCCTTCGGCCTGGCCATATACGAATTCAAAGGCCGCAATGCCGTCATGCTGTTCGTGATCGGCACCTTGATGATCCCGATCACCATCATTCTGGTGCCGGCCTATCTCGTGGTCACACAGCTCAACATGGTCAATACGCTGTGGGCGGTGATCCTGCCGGGCGCGGCGACACCCACTGGTGTTTTTCTGCTTCGCCAATATATGCTGACATTGCCGCGCGATCTCATCGAGGCGGCGCGCATGGACAAGGCAAGTGAATGGGCGATCTACTGGCGTATCGTGCTGCCCCTTTCATTGCCGGCCATCGCGGTGCTGGCGATCTTTTCGGTCATGTGGCGATGGAATGACTTTTTATGGCCGCTCGTGGTGCTCAATCGCAGTGAAGTCTACACATTGCAGATCGGTCTCAACGCATTCCAGGGTGAACTCGATGTGCAATGGCACTACGTGCTTGCAATGACCGTTGTCACACTTATTCCGGTGGCCCTGGTCTTTGCCTTCCTGCAGCGCTTCATCACAACGGGCATTGCCTCGACGGGGATGAAATGACCCCGGAAAAGCCGCTCATTCTGTTCGATCCGCATCCGAGAACCGAAGCGATGGTTTATACCCCGGACGTCGCCGGGGCGCTTGAGCAAGAGGCGCGGGTGGTCACCCATTTCGGCTCCCGTGCACCCGATGATCTGGTCGAGAGCCTGTTGGAAGATGTGGAGATCATCATCGGTCAGACGTCGATGCCGAAGGAGCGGCTCGAACAGGCGCAAAAGCTGAAGGCAATCATCAATGTGAAGGCAAACTGGGAGCCGAACATCGACTATGCCGCGGCGCAACGACGCGGCATCCACGTTCTGTCCGTCGCACCGGCCATGGCGCCGGCTGTCGCGGAATATTGCATTGGTCAGGCGATCGCGTTGTCTCGTGGTCTTCCGGCGGCGGATGCCTTGTTTAGAACCGGTGAAGAACATTACGGCATTGCCGGCAACGGCAGCGCCTACAGCCTTTATGATGCGCCCGCGGGATTGATTGGTTTCGGCAATCTCGGCCGGGCGCTTGTGCCTCTGTTGCGGCCCTTCACGCGCCGTATCATGGTGCATGATCCGTGGCTGTCCGATCGCTATCTCCAGACCAAGAACGTGAGGCCCGCGAGCCTGGAAGCGGTTCTCTCCGAAAGCCGGTTCCTGTTTATCCTCGCTGGTGTGACCAGCGAGAACGAAGGGTTTCTGGACAGATCAAAGCTGGAGCTGATCGGGCAGGATGCCAGTGTGATCCTCGCCTCGCGCGCCGAAGTGGTGGATTTCAGCGCGTTTGTCGACTTGGCGTCTTCCGGACAGTTTTGCTCGGCGATAGACGTGTTTCCGCAAGAGCCTGTGGCGGCACACGATCCGGTGCGCGGAGCGGACAACATTCTATATTCGGCGCACCTGGCGGGTGGCATGGAAGCGTCCTATGCACGCATCCGCGATATGATGCTCGACGACGTGAAACAGATCCTGCGCGGGCTGCCGCCCTTGCGCCTGCAGCGGGCCGACCCGCGCCAGGCGGCAATGGCGCGAAGCCGCTAGTGGGGATGGAAAGGCACAAGAGTGACTGAAATTGTTCTCAAGGACGTGCGCAAGGCCTACGGTCCGGTCGAGGTCATTCACGGCGTCGATCTCAACATTGAAAGTGGCAAATTCGTCGTTTTTGTCGGACCGTCCGGATGCGGAAAATCGACCCTGCTGCGGATCATCGCCGGCCTTGAGGGCGTGACCTCCGGTGACGTGGTTATCGACGGTGATGTGGTCAATTCGGAACCTGCATCGGAGCGCGGTCTTGCGATGGTGTTCCAGTCCTATGCGCTCTACCCGCATATGAGCGTGTACAAGAACATGGCCTTCGGGCTTGAAAACTCCAAAATGCCGCGGGAGGAAATAGAGCAGCGCGTCAATGACGCGGCGGCGATGCTGCAGATCACGCCGTATCTCAAGCGCCGGCCTAGGGCTCTTTCCGGAGGGCAGCGCCAACGCGTTGCAATCGGGCGGGCCATTGTCCGCGATCCAAAAGCCTTTCTGTTCGATGAGCCGCTCTCCAATCTTGACGCCGAATTGCGTGTGACAATGCGCAAGGAACTGGCGGCGCTGCACGCAAAGCTCGGCGGCACGATGATCTATGTGACCCACGATCAGGTTGAGGCGATGACCCTTGCCAATACGATCGTCGTCCTCAATTCAGGCCGCATTGAACAGGTCGGCGCGCCGCTCGATCTCTACAATCATCCGCAGAACACTTTTGTTGCCGGATTTATCGGCTCGCCGCGCATGAACCTAGTGGAAGCAACCACCGAACAGGCGAATGGCGGAATTGATCTCGTCGCCGGTCTGCAGCGCATTTCCCTTCCAGCCGTGGACGGCCTTGCCGCAGGGCAGAATGTGACCTTCGGCGGCCGTCCCGAACACATCGAGATCGTCAGCGACGGCGATGGCGACATTGTTGCAACCGTTGATCTGTCGGAGCAGCTCGGCGGTGAAACCTACCTTTACTGCACCCCGGAGGGCATGCCGCAAATGACGGTCCACCAACTCGGCCAATTGCCCGTCGAACGGGGTCAGCAGATTAATCTGCGCTTCAACCGCAGCTCCATGCATCTGTTCGATTCATCGGGACAGGTGATCGCGAACGGGGTCGGGCAATGAGCAACGGCACATTCGGTATCGGCGTCGTCGGTACCGGCATGGCGGCGACGCCTCATGCCAAAGCACTGCAGGATCTTGCCGGATCGTTGACAGTGCGTGGCGTATTTTCCCGCGATGCGCATAAGCGCTCCGTGTTTGCAAAACGTTTCGGTTTTCCCTCGGCTGTATCCATCGATGCGCTAGCTGATGATACCGACCTGGATGCCGTCATCATCATCACACCGCCCAATGAGCGGGTGGCTCTGGTGCGGCGGTTCGCGGAAGCTGGAAAGCACATTCTGACAGAAAAGCCGCTGGAACGAACCGCCGACGCGGCTGAGGAAATCGTCGCAATCTGCGCGGATAGCAATGTCCAGCTTGGAACTGTCTTCCAGCATCGTTTCCGCGAGGCTTCAATGGCCCTGAAGGACCGCGTCGAAAGCGGCACGCTGGGCGCTATCGGACTTGTCCGGGTCAGCGTTCCCTGGTGGCGCGAGCAATCCTATTATGACGAGCCGGGCCGCGGCACCTATGCCCGTGACGGCGGCGGCGTGTTGATCAGCCAGGCGATCCATACGCTTGATCTCATGCTCAGCATTGCTGGCCCTGTATCCGAAGTTCAGGCGGTCGCGGCAACGACACCGTTTCATAAAATGGAATCCGAAGATTTTGTCGCCGGCGGGCTGCGCTTTGAAAACGGTGCGTCCGGGGCGGTGATGGCGACAACAGCATCCTTTCCAGGAAGTGCTGAATCGATCACAATCGATTGCGAAAAGGCAAGCGCGCATCTGCAGTCCGGCACATTGACGATAGCGTGGCGCGACGGCCAAACGGAAACGGTCGGCGAGCCGGCTGGCACGGGGGGCGGTGCAGACCCGATGGCCTTTCCCCATGACTGGCATCGCGATCTCATCTGTGCGTTTGTCGAAGCCGTCAAAGCCGGGCGCCGGCCGATCGCATCGGGCCGCGAGGCGCTTCAGGTGCATCGCCTGATCGAGGCACTGATCGAGTCTTCGCGCACGCGCCGCGGCGTAAAACTCAACAACTAACCAGGGCTGAAGGGTATCCATGTTTGATTTGAAAGTTGCGGTCATTGGTGTCGATCATCGCCATATTTACGGGCAGCTGGAGGGCATGCTGGCGCTCGGCTGCACATGCAAGGGCTGGTGGACCGAGGGCGACCCGCAGCCGGTGGCCGGTTTTGTCGAGCGTTTTCCGGATGTCGAAAGGGTTGCCGACCGGCAGGTGCTGATCGACGATCCGGAGATCGACCTCGTGCTGATCGCTGATATTCCGGCGCGCCGCGCAGACCGGGCAATCGAGGCGATGCGGACCGGCAAGGATGTGATGACCGATAAACCGGGCTGTACCACGATGACTCAGCTCGAGGACATCAGAAAGACCGTGGCCGAGACGGGCCGGATCTGGTCGATCGATTTTTCCGAACGGTATGAAGTTCCCGCCGTGTCGAAGGCTGCGGAACTTGTAGAACAGGGCGCAATCGGCCAGGTCGTGCAGACCGTCGGGCTGGGTCCGCACCGGCTCAATCGCGCAATGCGGCCCGACTGGTTTTTCGAGCCCGATCAGTTTGGCGGAATATTGTGTGACATTGCCTCGCACCAGGTTGACCAGTTCCTGTTTTTTACCGGCTCCAAGGATGCCGAGATCGTTTCGTCAAGTGTCGGTAATTTTGCCAATCCGGACAATCCGGGCTTCGAGGATTTCGGTGAAATCGTGCTGCGCGGCGACACCGGGCAGGGCTATATCCGTGTCGACTGGTATACACCGGACGGCCTTCCCACCTGGGGCGACGGCCGGCTGACCATTCTCGGCACTGAAGGCTATATCGAACTGCGCAAATATGTCGATATCGCCGGACGGCCAGGCACCGACCACCTTTATCTTGTCAACGGATCGCGCTGCGAATATATCGACGCGTCGTCAGCGCCGCTGCGCTATTTTGAAAATCTCGCCGCCGACATCCGCGACCGCACGGAGACCGCCATGTCACAGGACCATTGCTTCAAGGTGATGGAAGTTGCAATCAAGGCACAAAACGCGGCTGCGCGGCTTGGTCACCTTGGAGCATCCGGCTGATGCGCACGGTCGCAATCCTCGGCGCCGGGATCGGCACCCAGCATATGGATGGGTTCCTTGCCCTCAGGGACATTTACGAGGTTAAGGCGGTCTGCGACACAGATACGGCCAAAGCGCAGAATCTGGCGGCCACTGCATCAGGATGCAAGGCAGTCGCCGATATCGATGTGGTTATTGATGATCCCAACATAGACATTATCGATATCTGTCTGCCGCCGCATCTGCATGGACCTGTCGCGTTGAAAGCGTTTGCCGCCGGCAAACACGTGATCTGCGAGAAGCCACTGGCCGGCAGCGTTTTGGAAGCCGATGAACTGCGGAAGGCGGCAGATGCGGCCAGCTGCCTGTTCGCGCCAATCTTCCAGTATCGCTATGGCCACGGGATTTATCAGCTTGCCGGCCTGCAACAGCGAGGACTTGCGGGCACGCCGCTGGTTGCGACGCTTGAAACCCACTGGAACCGCGGTGCCGGTTACTATTCGGTTGCCTGGCGCGGGCGCTGGGAGAGTGAACGTGGCGGTGCAGTGCTTGGTCATGCCATTCACATCCACGACCTGGTGACGCTGTTTTTCGGGCCGGTGACGCAGGTTACAGCGTTGCTCGACACAAGGGTTAACGCGGTCGAATTGGAGGATTGCGCGGCCATTTCCATGAATACGGAGTCCGGCGGACTGGTTACATCTTCAGTGACGCTTGGCGGGGCGGGCGATACGTCGCGCCTTCGTCTTGTCTTCAGTGCGCTGACGGCGGAAAGCGGGCGCAATCCCTATGCGCCGGGTGCCGATGCGTGGCGGTTTGCGGGGCGTGACCCGGAAAACCAGGGCGCAATCGACGCGGCGCTCATCGAGATCGACAGCCAGATCATCGATCGACCTGGCGGGTATGCCGGGCAGTTCCTGGAGATTTCGAAACATCTCGACGGCGGGGAGGCGGAGATGGTCACAGTCGACGATGGTGTCCGCTCGATCGAACTCGTTGCTGCCATCTATCAGGCGGCGCGGACCGGTGATCGCATGGCGCTGCCGCTCGACCGTGCGCTGCCGATCTGCAGCGACTGGACGCCGGGATCGGGGCAAGCGCAATGACCAGAGGACTCAACCATCCCGACCGCTTTTTTCCGCCCGACAAGACAGTTCGGAATGTAGCGCGTGCGCTCTATGACGGTGTGAAGGACCTGCCGATTGTCAGCCCGCACGGACACACCGATCCGCAATGGTTTGCCGCAAATGACCGGTTTTCCGACCCGGCCACGCTGTTG
Organism: Hyphomicrobiales bacterium; assembly: GCA_024244645.1. Classification (GTDB taxonomy): domain Bacteria; phylum Pseudomonadota; class Alphaproteobacteria; order Rhizobiales; family Rhizobiaceae; genus Hoeflea_A. The sequence continues at coordinate 55,524 of JAAEOH010000065.1, read as the reverse complement.
GTTGTTCCGGATCATTATGTACTGCGCATGCTGGTCAGCCAGGGGATTACGCTTGAAGAAATGGGTGTGCCGATGCCTGAAAGCGCCTCAGTCGCGTTTGACGGGGAAGCCGTGTGGCAGTGCTTTGCCGACAATTATCATCTGTTTGCCGGCACGCCGACACGGCTTTGGCTCGACCACACATTCGAGACGCTGTTCGATCTGCAAGAACCGTTGGGTCCGGACACTGCCAGCGCCTATTACCGGCAGATCAGCGACTGCCTTGGGCATGAGGACTATCGTCCGCGGGCGCTTTATGACCGTTTCAACATTGAGGTTCTGGCGACGACCGAGAGCGCGATCGACGATCTTATTCATCACGGCGAGATTGCCGACAGCGACTGGTCGGGACGGGTAGTCACGACATATCGGCCGGATACCGTCGCTGATCCCGATCATGCGGATTTCCGGCGGGATCTTGAAACGCTCGGTCAGATCACCGGTTGCGATGTTGAACGCTGGGAGGGCTATCTGGAGGCGCATCGCGCGCGCCGCGCCTTTTTTCGGTCGCACGGGGCGACCGCGACCGATCACGGTTTTGCCAGTGCGAGGACCGCCGATCTTTCGCGAAACGAATGCGAGGCGCTCTTCGACAGTGTGCTTTCGGGAAAGGCCGATGCCGGCGAACACGAGCTGTTTCGTGCGCAATTTCTGACCGAGATGGCCAAGATGAGCATCGAAGACGGCATGGTCATGCAGATCCATCCCGGTTCCATGCGCAATCACAACAAGGCTGTGCATGCAAGGTTCGGGCGCGACAAGGGCTTTGATATTCCGCGCCGCACAGACTATGTCGAGGCGCTCAGGCCATTGCTCAACGCGGTCGGCATGGACCAGCGTTTGACGCTGATTGTCTTCACACTGGATGAAACCGCATACGGGCGCGAACTTGCGCCGCTTGCCGGTGCCTATCCCGTCCTGAAGCTCGGGCCGGCCTGGTGGTTTTTCGACAGTCCAGACGGCATGAAGCGGTTTCGAGAAATGACAACCGAAACGGCGGGTTTTTACAACACAGTAGGCTTTAACGACGACACGCGTGCGTTCCCGTCCATTCCCGCGCGTCACGACATGGCCCGGCGCATCGATTGCGCATTTCTCGCCGAACGGGTGTGCGATCATCGGCTGCGTGAAGACGAGGCGCACGAGATCGCCCGTGACCTTGCATACGCGCTGGCGAAAAAGGCATACCGTTTCGGCTGACATCGCCGCCGACGCGGTAAAGGAGATTGTAGTTGAGCCGTCTGTCCAAACAAATACTCGAAGACTATGAAGGTCCGGCAATTCGGCCGGCCTATGACCAGGCACGTGTCAGGCCGGCAATCGTTCATCTCGGGATCGGTGCATTTCACCGGGCACACCAGGCCGTCTATCTGGACGATTGTCTGGCGATCGATCCGAACTGGGCGATTGCAGGCGCCAGCCTGCGGCGCGGCGATACACATGATGCGCTGGCCCCGCAGGATTTCCTCTATACGCTCGCAGTCCGACACGACAACGACGTCCGCACGCGGATCATCGGTTCCGTAGCCGGTATATTGTACGCGCCGCCCGACAATGAACCGGTGATCGCCGCGATCGCCGCCGACGATACCCGTATCGTGACGCTGACGGTCACGGAGAAAGCCTATTGCCGCAATCCGGCGACGGGCGACCTGGATCCCGAGCATGGCGATATCAGAGCGGATCTGGAGGCAATAAAGGGCGCGCGCTCCGTTCCCGGCCTGCTTGTGGCGGCGCTGGCGCAGCGCCGCAAACGGGATTTGCCGCCGATTTCGATTGTCAGCTGCGATAATTTGCCGGCCAATGGCACCACGCTGGCGAACGTCGTCTCGCAGTTTGCCGCGATGGTTGATCCTGGCCTTGCCGACTGGATTGAGCAGAACATTGCATTTCCGTGCACGATGGTTGACCGCATTGTTCCTGGCACCACTGATGAGGACCGCGCGGATATATCGGCACTGACCGGTTACGAAGATGCCTGGCCGGTGGTCACTGAGCCTTTCAGTCAGTGGGTGGTCGAGGACCGGTTTGCGGCGGGTCGCCCACCGCTGGAGCAGGTCGGCGTGATCATGGCCGACAATGTCGAACCGTATGAGATCATGAAGCTGCGACTCCTCAACGGAAGCCACTCGGCGCTCGCCTATCTCGGCGTTGCGGCCGGTCATGAAACAGTTGCTGATGCCGTTTCAGATCCCGTCCTTGCCGCATATCTTGACGCGATGATGCGCATCGAGATCATGCCGACCGTCGATGTGCCTGGCGCTGATCTTAATGACTATGTGAAGTCGCTGCTCGAACGATTTTCCAATACGGCGCTGAAACACAAGACGTTGCAGATCGCCATGGACGGGTCGCAGAAAATTCCGCAGCGGCTTCTCGGCACCATTCGAGATCGAAAGACGGCGGGCGCGCCGCATGACAGGCTAACGCTCGCCGTCGCGGCATGGATCAGGCATTTGAGCGGATCGCGGCCAGATGGCAGCGACTATTCCATTGAAGATCCGATGGCCGGGTCTCTAGCGGCGATTGCAGGCGAAACGCTTCCGGATATCGATGCCTTCGGGAACAGCGTTCTCGATCTTCAGACAATATTTGGCGAAGATCTTACAGCCGACCGGCCATTCCGTGCCGCTGTCCTGAGCAATCTGCGCGCGCTGTTTGAAAATGGTGCCGGGGCCGCAATGAAGGGGCTGTGCTAGCGGCAAGTGGTCAAGAAAGGACAATTTGCCCTTCCTTACGGAATTGCACTTTCCAGCTTGCGCACGACGTCCAATGCATCCCCAAGGTGCTTCGATTTGAGGTTTTCCAGGGACGTTTGCGAACTGTGACCGCATATGTTCAGCGCGGCGATACAGCGGCCACGACGGTTGCGTATCGGAACCGCCAGTGTGTAGATATGTCGGTACTCGCGGGACATCTCCCATAAACTCCCAATTCTGGGACAAAGTGGCGGCTCGACCGGAACGGGGCTGACACCGGTCAATCAGGCTCTTGTTTCCATTCTCGGCATGGCCGTGCAGTTGCCGGCGCTCAAGACGCTCGGCGATGAGCTGGGCCTGTCGATCGGCGACGGCCTGAAGCAGGTCAAGGACGAACGCGCTGAAAAGGGCGATAATAAGGACAAGAAATAGGGAAGCCCGGGAGCCTGTTTCGGCATTGCGGGCCAATTCAATTGCCCCAGACAACGATCTCTTCATGTCTGCGGATCTGATCGCGCAGTTTGTCGAAGGTCACAATGAGGTGGTCGGCGGTCAACGAGCGTGTTCTGCGAACCCGTGCTCTCCAGGTCCGGACCCCGGCTTTATTGCGCTATCCGTGGACCGGTCACATTCATGCTGCATTCGTGCCACTGTGGTTTTGCGCACAAGCCATTGCCTCCGCTGGATTTTAGGCGCATCGTAGACTCAAAAGGAATTATTGGGATGCGCCTGACATGAACCCGCAGGAAAGTCGCAAGATCTATCTGAGGGAGGACGAGGATTTCTCCGACCCTCAATCGTACGGAAAAAGGGTCGTAACGCCGGTTCGTTATTCAACTGACCCGCGTGACATAGGCTGGGTCGAGGAAAACGTCCCCTGCCAGTCTGCCTGCCCGGCGCTCACCAACATTCCGGCTTATATCCGCATGATCACCGAACAGCGCTTCGGCCGTTCGTATGAGTTGAACCGGATGGCGAATGTTTTGCCGGGTACTTTGGGACGGATTTGTTCGCGCCCGTGCGAGGCCAAGTGCCGGCACGGTTGGCCCGGCAACGGGGAGCCCGTTGCGATTTGCCACCTCAAACGGCTCGCAGGCGATTTCAAATCCTCCGGTCATCGCATCAATGAAAGCCTGTTTACGCCAACCGGCAAGCGTATCGCCGTCGTCGGAGCAGGTCCGGCCGGCGTGGCGGCTGCACACGACCTTTCCACCCTCGGCCACAACGTCACCATCTTCGATCGCGAGGAACGTCCGGGCGGCATGCTCAACTACGGAATTCCGGAGTTTCGGCTGCCGCGGGAAATTCTTGACGTGGAGCTGCAGAACGCAATGCGCCTGGGGGTCGAACAGCGCATCGGGACCGAGGTCGGCATCGGCGAGGGACAGGTGCGGCTGTCAGACCTGCACAAGGAATATGACGCTGTCCTCCTGGCAACGGGCTCGATGGAGGCGACACCATTGCCGCTGCAGGATCTCGATAACAGCGAGAAGGATCCGGTTCGTCTTCTGGACAATGTCGAATACGGGCTGGATTTTCTTGTCGAACTGCACCGCGGTGAAACCAAGAAAGTCGGCAAGCGGGTCTTCGTCGTCGGCGCTGGATTTACCGCTCTCGATTGTGCCCGCGTGGCCAAGCGGCTCGGGGCCGAGGAAGTTACAATTCATCTGCGCACCACCGAGGAGTACATCCCGGTCGGAAAGGACGAGATCTTTGAGGCCAAACGTGAGGGCGTAGTGATCCGGGGCCTGCGCACACCATCGGCGTTGTTGACCGATGAGGATGGCAAATTCAAGGGGGTCAGGTTCGTGCAGAACCGGCTTGGCGGCTGGCGGGACAACGGCCGCCGCGCCGCCATTGCCATCGACGGTTCGGAATTTGAAGAAGAGTGCGACACACTTCTGGTCGCGATCGGCCAGCGAACGGTCAATGACTATGTGGATTTGGAACTGGAGCTGGACCGCTGGGGCAGCGTGGCGATCGGCGACAACGGTATGACGTCGAAAGAAGGCGTATTTGCTGCCGGCGATTTCGTGTACGGCCCGACGACCGTGATCGAGGCGGTGGGTCACGGCCGGCGCATCGCCATTGACATAGACACCTGGCTGATGGGTCGCGAGCGGCGCAAACTCGTGGTTAAAATCGAACCCGTGGAAGAGCCCCTGCGCGAACGGGCTTTCGATTTCATTCCGCGGCAGGAAATGCCCACTGAGGATGTCAGAAATCGCTTCACGGGCCTTACCGAAGAGGTGGAGCAGGGAATGGAGCTCGACACGGCTTACGAGGAAGCCAAACGATGCTACCTGTGTTACCACCGCTACAGCATCGATGTGGATAACTGCATCTACTGCCGTGCCTGCATTGAAGTGGCCCCGCGTGACTGCATCAAATTGGTCGAGGGCGTTGAGATTAAGGGAGACGGTACATACGGCGATCTGCAAGAATCCAGCGAATGGGATCACGTCGGGGCCATATGGATCGACAACAATCAGTGTATACGATGCGGAGCCTGTTACATGGTTTGCCCGACCAAATGCATTTCGATCACCAAGAACGAAATGTTCTACCAGGATATCTGACGGGAACGGGCAACCGGCGTGATGACAATGGCAAATACTGAACATTACGTGGTAATCGGAAACGGCGTCGCCGGCAGCGAGGCGGCCCGACATCTTCGCCAGCGTGACAGTGACAGCCGCATCACAATGGTGAGCGCCGGCAAGCTGCTGTCGATCAACCGCTACGAACTGCCCAAAATCTTCAGCTCGTCGGCAGACTGGCGCGACTTCCTGCTTCACCCGCCTGAGTATTACGACGAACAGAAAATCTCCGTCCGTCGCAATACATGGGTCAGTCATGTCGACCCGACCAACAAACTACTGATGCTGCACCACCGTGAACCATTGTCATATAGCAAGCTTCTGATTGCCAGCGGAGGGGGCAGATATATCCCTGAAAGCCTCAATCAATTCAAAAATCTGATTGCCAAATTCGGAACTTATGAGGAAGCCAAATCCGTGTGTGACGCTCTGCCGAGGCGCGGTCACATGGTCATGCTCGGCGGTGACATGATCGGCCTTGATCTGGCCCGCTCGCTGGTCAGAAACGGCTACAAGGTAACGGTGATCGGTGAGGATCATTTGTTCTGGCCGCATCGCGTTGAAGCTGAGCAACGGCAAAAATTCGTCGCTGTATTGCAGGATATGGGCATATGTGTGAGGACCGATGTTGCCATTACGTCGATCCAACGCGGCGACCGCAACAGGCCTGACCGGCGCATCATCCTCGACAATAACGAGGTCATCGACGCCGATGTTATCCTGTCGTTTTGCGGCCTGATGCCGTCACTGGCGTTCATGGCCGGTGCAGGCGTCGACATCGAACGCGGCGTTCTGGTCAACCCGCAATTGCGATCGACGGACAAGAATATCTGGGCAGCGGGCGACGTTTGCCAGATCTGGTCACCCGAGGAAAACCAGTACCGGTTCTACTACGGCTGGAAGAACGTCAAAAAGATGGGCAGGATCGCTGCGTTCAATATGACGGGAGCGGATGAATCGATCGACACAGTTCAAAATGAGAAGCTGGTCACGACCAAGAGTGGCGAGATCGATTCCCCATTTTGGCAATACGGCTAGAAAGACAAATCTGAAGGCACGCGAAATGGCAAGAACGGCCAAACAAAGAACTGATATCCAGATAGCCATTTGCGGTTCGGCGGGCGACGGTACCATCGCGGCAGGCGACATTCTCAAACAGGCCATGGCCAAAGCCGGCTATAATGTGATCGCGTTTGACGTATACCCGCCGGAAATTCGCGGTTTCGGCAAATGTATCGCGCGGGCGCGGATTACATCCGAACAGGTCTATTCGCTGAAATCGGAATCCGATTGCCTGATCTCGCTCAATGACAGCCATGCCATTCCGCATGTCTCGGAGGTCTGCAAGTTCGGCACAGTGATCTATGAGGACACGCCGGTTTCCACGGTAGGCGAAGGTGCGCATGTTTCATCGCATCTCTCACCGGCACATCTGCCCTATGGCGTGGCGTTTCGCGAAATTTCCGAACGTATCACCAGCAGCGCACGATCGCGCAACATCGTTGCGGTCGGCTATCTTGCCGGCCTGTATGACATGCCGGCCGAGGTCTTCCATGAGGTGATCAGCGGCAAATTCGCGGGCAAATCCAAAGAATTGGCAGATTCGGTTGGCGCTGCGTTCGATGCGGGTTTTCAGACCGGCGTGGACACCTTTCGTCTGCATTTCGACCGCATCGGTGCCTCCGGCGGTAAAGGCAAACAGACCGATCTTGTTATGATGAGTGGCAACGCCGCCGTGGTCCGGGGGTGCCTGGATGCGGGCATTGACGCATTCTTCGGCTATCCCATCACGCCGGCCACCACGATCATGGAAATGCTGGCGCGCGAAATGCCAAAACACAGCGGCCGCCTGTTGCAGACCGAAGATGAGATTTCGGCCATCGCGGCAACCATTGGCGCCGGCTATACAGGCGCGAGGGCAGCCACGGCCACCTCCGGTCCCGGTCTTGCTCTGATGACGGAAATGATGGGGCTCGGCGCTATGGCCGAGGTGCCTGCGGTGGCATTTGTTTCCCAGCGTGGGGGACCGAGCACCGGCATGCCGACAAAAACCGAGCAGTCGGATCTCAATCTGGCCGTATTCGGTGTTGCGGGTGACGGCCAACGCATCGTCCTGGCACCCACCAATGTGGAAGGCTGCTACAAATGCGCTGGTAAGGCGTTCGAGATGGCGGAGGCTTTCCAGACGCCCGTTATCGTTCTACTCGATCTTTATCTCTCCAACCGCTACGAAGCCGTGCAACTGCCGTCGAAAAATCCGTTCGCGGAAAATTGCTCGAAGACGCCGCGAAAAAATGCGAGCCCGGCCGAATACAACCGCTACAAGCTCACCAGCGACGGTGTCAGCCCACGCGCGATCCCGGGCGAGACGGGGCGCATGCACACCGTTACAGGGCTGGAGCATGATGAGCGTGGACGGCCGAGCGATCAACCGCGCATACACGAGGCCATGAGCGTCAAGCGCCATCAAAAGCTGCTGCCGGCACTCAAGCACCCCGGCGTCACCATCTCGAAGCGCTTCGGAGACAAGGGGGTGGTCGATGTCGGTGTTCTTGGCTGGGGATCAACGTTTGGCGAGATTCTGGAAGCTATGATCGAGGCCCGCAAGGAGGGTATTCGTTGCTCGGCCATGAAAGTCGTCATGCTGTCGCCGCTGCCGGTCGGGCCCGTAAAAGCCTTCCTGGACGACTGCAACGAAGTGCTTGTACCCGAACTCAATTATGAAGCCCAGTTCGCCTCGCTGGTGACCGGAGCGACAGGCCGCCCGGTCCACAGGCTGAACCGGGTGAGAGGAACACCGATGAGCGTGGGCGAGATTCTCGACCAAATCCGCCAGCTCGTCGGTCACAGTGGAAAAATTGCCGCCGAATAGCGGTCAAACGGGATGCAAGCCATGATGAACATTAGCGCACCTGTCTACCTGGAAGACAAACTGGAGGAAGTGGAGAGAAGCGGAAAGCTGGAATACCGCTCCGGCACACTGCCGACATGGTGTCCGGGATGCGGTTACTTCTCGATTTCCGAAGGTGTCGGCAAGGCCATGACGGAGCTTGGTCTCGATCAGAAGGATACGGTGTGCGTATCGGGAATCGGATGCGCCTCGCGCTTCCCGTTTTTCATGAATACCTATGGCTTTCACTCGCTGCACGGGCGAGCGCTGCCGGTGGCAACCGGAATCAAGGTAGCCAACGAAGACCTGACAGTCGTGGTTGTCGGCGGCGACGGCGATGCTTTTGCCATTGGTGGCGGGCATATACCGCACGCCGCCCGGCGCAACGTCGATATCACCTATATCCTTTTCGACAATGGCGTTTACGGCCTGACCAAGGGGCAAACTTCACCGACTTCGATTCTCGGCTTCAAGACGACGACGACACCGTATCTCAATTTCGATCAGCCGTTGAATCCGCTGATGATGCTGCTGTCGTACGGCGCAAGCTGGGTTGCCCAGGCCTATGCAGGTGAACCGCATCATCTGACCGAAATGATCAAGGCCGCCATCGATCACCGAGGGTTTTCATATCTGCATGTGCTTTCGCCATGCGTCACGTTCGACAAGACATCGATGACCTATAAGAATCTGGACATGAGTGTACATCCGCTGCCGGACGATCACGATGCATCGGATCTTTCAGCAGCGATGATTGCCGCCCAGGTCACAGATCATCGCCAGATAGGGGTCTATTTTAGCAGCGAGCGTCCGACGCTGTCCGATGGGCTGGATGAAATTTCGGAACGCGCCAAAAAAACGGCCTGACTGGATTGCACGGTACCGGCCTCCTTGGTCTTGTGATGAGGAAATGCGGCTCTTTTTGATTTGCCGATCCAGCCTGAGGTCATCCTCCCGGCAGCGGTGATCTGCGTTTGCTTTTCACTCTCACTTCGGAGTGTTGCAGGTTTGTTAAACGGGGTCCAACCAGAGACTGTTTCGCATGCGTCTGCCGCAAAGTCTTGAGGCGCGCGCCAGGTTCCTTCTATGGTTTTGACAATACGAGCGATCAGCAAAACACTGAAAAACAACAAGAAAATGCTCTCCGTCGCGCCGATGATGGATTGGGAAGAATTTGTTGTAAAATCAAATGGTAACGGCGACGTCCGTGCGATTTCCGTGCACTAAGGATTCAAAATTGATTCACGCTATTGCTATTGATCGTGTTTTCGCCATCTGGGCCGCACACCAGTATGACGTCAGCCTGAGCGCCCTGACCGGGTTTGCGAGTGTTTGAATGCGAAGGCGACGCCTCCTCGTAATTCGATTGCAAGTAGAGCATCACCCAAGATGCCGAAATCAGGGGTGATACCCAAACCGGGCCTGTCTGGCGCGGTCATTTTTCGGTAGACACGTTGCCGTGCACCCTCGGCGATTTTAGCAGTTCCATAGCTATTGAAATCGGTTGCGGAAAAGCAGAATTCCTCAGGCGTTGAGCGTGCGAGATGAGCAATGGTGGCTGTGGTGATATCGCCGCCCCAGGTGTCCTCGATGGTCATCGGTATGCCGGCACTGATGCACAGATCACGCATAAGGGTTCTTTCAGAGGAAACTCAGTTGTGAAGGGTAGGGCGGTATCGTAGCGTCCTACCATGACAAAACGCTCACTCTTTCGATACTTCAAAACCAGCCCCGAGATTATCCAATTGGGGGTGATGATGTATGTTCGTTTTCCACTTTCGCTGCGAAATGTCGAAGATCTACTTCATGAACGTGGGACCGATGTCAGCCACGAAACCATTCGGTTCCGGTGAAAAGGTTCGGGCCGTTCTTCGCGTCGCAGATCCGTCGGAAGCGGGTTCAACAACTTCGTAGCTGTTCGCAGTGGCAGTGGCATCCGGACGAAGTTTTCGTGAAGATCAACGGTGAGCGGCACACCCGGGCCGAGAATTCTCACCTGCCGTTTCGGCGAAGAGAACGAGCCATGCAGCGCTATCGTAGTATGCAAAGTTTGCAGAAATTCGCTGCGGTCCATTCTTCTGTCTACAACCACTTCAACCTCGAGCGCAGCCTTTCAAAACGAATTCATTTCAAGCTGAACCGTACTGCCGCTCTGACTGAGTGGCGCGGTCTCTGCGCGGCTTAGGGGACAGTGATGCCAGCCTGGCTGAGGCCAGTTCGAATTGGTCTGACACCACCATCTAGGGAGTTAACTTGTCAATGCTGCCCGTTGGTATCGCGGATGACCGTGGTCCATGCGACATAGCGTCGCGCGAGAGCACGCGTGAGGCGTGGATTGATTTAGGTCAAGTTGCTCGGCTGAAAACAGAATTATGCTGACAATCGTTCTAGCTATAGTGGGAAGTGCGTCCATGCACCAAATCCCGCTGCCCTTGATTAGCCAAACGGCGAGCCGGCTGACCAATTCTGGAAGCTGATCGTGATATACAGGGAGAACTAAAGAATGCAGCAAAAAAATAGGATCAAATGGGCGGTGGCGTTGGGTGCCGCAATTGCGGCGTCGACATATTCGGGATCGTTCGCGGAGACGGATTTACCTGATTGGCAGAACGTTGAAGTAGAAGCAACAGATCATCCGACAAAGGACCCGATGTTACTGTACAACGCCGGCGGCCTTGATGGCAGGGTTGCAATCATCGGGCTTCCCAGCCTGCGGACGTACCGTCACATCGACGTTGGCGTCGATCTGCACGAGCCGGTATTCAGCGGCACCAACGCCGGCAATAAGAATCTCACTCCGGACGGCAAATATCTGTACGTCAACGACAAGGGTGCCAATACAATCGGCGTTATCAACCTGCAGACCGGTTTCCTCGAACGTCTGATTTCACTGCCGTTTCCGTTTGGTGTTCACCACATTGCGCTGGACGATACCGGTAAGTTCCTCTACGGCACCGGGGAATATTCCGGCAAGATGTCGAAAACCGAGATTGCCACCGGCAAGACCGAAATTATCGATTGGGGTCCCGCGCCCAGCGCCCCTGATTACCTTGATGTCGACAAAAAAGGCCGCTACGTCTTTTCAGGTAATTATTACCACTCCACGGTAGGCGTGTTCTCGACCAACCCGTTCAAGTTCATCAAGGAAATTCCGGTCGGCAAGAACCCACACGGCACCGATGTCATTCCCGAGAGCACCTTGGTTCTGGTCAGCGACAAACTGTCGGCAACAATGACCGTGATCGACGTCGAAAAACTGGCGGTAAAAAAGGTTATCCCAACCTGCGCCGGTCCATTGCACTCGGTGATGGATGTCTACGACAAAGACGGCGGTACTTACGAACCAGGCAAGGATAGCCCGGAAGGCCTGACTTCCAAATACGCGTACGAAAGTTGCTTCGTCTCGGATTCCAACGTGAAGATCGATCTGAAGAAACTCGAGGTGGTGGATGAGATTCCGACCCATTACCGGACCGGCCACATCGCGATCAGCGCCAACAACGACTATGTTATCTCGCTGAACAAATTTTCGACTGGACTGTTCAATCCGACCGGCCTGGTCTATCCGGTTAACTTCGAACTGTGGGATGCCCGGGAAGAGAGCCCGACCTACGGTAAGACGCTGAAGATCGTCCCGGTGGACGGCGAGCCTCACAACGCCAAGTCGATCTACGCCTCACAGATAAAACGCTGGAACATGGGCCAGGCTGAGAAAGGCGGCCTGATTACTGAAGCCGCCATCGACATTCGTCCCGCCCATAGAGCCAAGGCCAAGGTCTATCTGCTGCCTAAATCCAACGAGAAGCCAGGTATCCGGACGAAGGACGGGGTCAAGGAAATCCATGTCAAAGCCTTTAGTTACGGCTATATCCCACGACAAATCCGCGTCAACAAGGGCGACAAGGTACGCATCTTCGTTACCAACATCGACCGAGCAGCGGGCATTACCAAGAATCCGGATGTCACCATGGGTTTCGTGATTTACGGGCCCTATGGTCTGCGGACTAACCTGGACGCACCGCGCGGGGTGACGGCAGTAGCCGAGTTCGTAGCGGACATCGCAGGCGAGTACGCAATATTTTGCCAGCATTTCTGCGGTCCTTTGCACCTGGAAATGCGTGGGTCGTTCTTCGTCGACGATCCTCAGGGCGAGGCCTCGAATCTATCCGTGGGCGAGTATGACAAGGCGCAAACTCTGCCTGGTCTTGTCTCTCCCGACGAGCTTGAGATCGCACCGCGAGCAAAGGGACTCTAGTCTGCCGGAGATCTCGCGTGAACGGCTTGCTGCGTCCCATCCTCCCGTTGCAAAACGGGAGGCGCGACACGGCTAGTAGATCCGGTAGGGGCGCTTCACCGCTGCAAGGCTTAAGCGTTACCGGCCAGCACCGGAGAACGAAACGACAGCGGCAAGCTCGGCACCCGGCTTGGGCGCAGTACCGCCGCAGGACAAGGAATTTTGGACTGTGCGGAAATCCGGACGAGAGATGTTGCAAGATTTGCGCATGAAGGCTCTTTTTTTTGGTTTGTTCACGGCTTTGCTGCTGGCCGGTGCCGGCTTCGCTGCTATCAATTTTGGGTATCAGGAAACACCACTACCCGAAGAAACTGCTGTCTCGGTGGTTGAGAGATTCTACGAATATGTCTCCGAGGCGAAGATCAGGGGCGGTAACCTGTTGATCAACGAAGCCTACAAGCTAACGAGCGGCGACCAATCGCGAACCGACCAGGCCCTATTCCTCGGGATCGTCAACAGGTATCCCCCCGGTTTCAAGGCAGAGATCATCGAGAGTAGGGTCCAGGACAAACATGCGATCGTCACGATTGAATATAAAATGCCATCCAGTTTCGGCGGCATTTACGCCGTGCGCACCCCGGTTCACCTGAACCTGGACCAGGAAAGAAATACCTGGAAACTCGATTTCAGGGGCGACACGGACGATCAGGATCGCGAAAGCATCGCGAAAACCAACCAGCTGGAAATCTTGGATACTGCTTCCGGTGGGAGCAACAGTAAAGCCAAAAGCCAATGATAGCGAAAATCTATGACTGGTTGGACGCAAGAACCGGCATCAGGCAATGGACTGACGCAAAGAAGGCACAAGCGGTGCCGGCGCATTCTTTCTTCTACTGTTTTGGTGGCATTTCCCTGCTGATCATCATACTTCAGGTGATCACTGGCGTCTTCATGCTGTTCTTCTATACGCCGGATCCCAAAGAGGCCCTCAACAGTATCGATCTAATGAGCAACGAGGTCCCACTCGGCTGGCTGGCCAGGAACATGCACAGGTGGGGCGCGACACTGTTACTGGCCGCGGTTTTCACCCACCTGGTCACTGTGTTTTATCGCAAGGCGTACCACAATCCCCGGGAACTCAACTGGATTTCCGGCGTGCTCCAGTTCCTGGTGGTTTTCCTGTTTGTACTCAGCGGCATTGTCCTGCCCTGGGACTGGCGTGCCTATTGGTCCTATGCAATCTGGGTCGACTATGTCGCTACCTGGCCACTTATCGGCGAGTACATGGAACGTTTCGTGCTCAACACCTTTACCATCTACCGGAGCTTCATAACGCATATCGTGATTTTGCCGCTGATACTATTCGTGCTCCTCAGTTTCCATTTCAAGATGGTGAAAAAGCACGGCATATCCGAACCATTATAGGAACGGTGTGGAGAGCAAGGCATGACCGACGAGCAACCGGACCTCATTCGTGATCCAAAATACGATCCACCGTATCCGCAGGAATTCCACCGATTCTGGCCGCGCCACGCGCTAAAGACCGTAGCCGTCAGCACCATCACCATCGCCCTGGTTATCGGTTTGGCTTATTTTTATCGCGTACCGACGGACGTCAACATGCCGCCGCTTCCCACCGAAGGGGAGTATGTTCCAGCCCCTGAGTGGTACCTTATCTTCGTCTTCCAGCCGTTCTGGTACCTGACCGGCGAGGCCTCCATATGGCGGCAGCTGGGAACTTTCTGGGCCCCTGTCGGCATTCTTCTGGCGGGGCTCGCTATGCCGTTTGTCTTCGGCCGCAAGAAGACCGCCGGCAAAAGATTGTCGACTGGAGTGAAGTTGCTGATGGGTATCGGCGCCCTGGCAATTTGGGTGAGCATGACGGCCAGCGTGATCGGCACTGGCTATCCAGCCAAGACCACCGGTTGCGCTTCATGCCACAACCCGATGATGGGAGTAAGGCAGGCGTTGCCGCCTGCCGATATGGCCGAATACTATCTGGGATCCCGGCAGTTACAGATCAACGTCGGCGGTTACCGGGCCGGCGCGACGGATGGAGCGCAATCGTACAAGGACGCGAACTGGCAATTGAGGCATTACTACGAACCGACGATGACGTGGTAGATCCCATGCGAATCTGTCGCATCCTTCGGAGGCATTTTTTTGCGGCACGGACCGATCCGGGGCCCTGGGCGGCAGGTTTGCTTTTCTGCATTTTACTGCTCGCAGGGCCGTTAGGGGGCCAGGCTGACGCCCAGACGACAGATCCGGTGATCCAGGAATTCGTGGTCCCAGACGCAATCAGTTCCCCGCACTCCATAGCGGTGGGCCCCAGCGGAAACGTCTGGTTTGCCGAGAAAGTCGGGAAGAATATCGTCATGTTCGACCCCGAGAGAAAGACGTTCGAGGCTCACCCCCTGCCTTCCGACTGGGGCAACGTTGGGCCATCACGCATCACCCTTGCGCCCGGCGGAAGCGTCTGGTTCAGTGTTCGTCGATGGGCCAATTCCGATGATGGTACCGGATTCCTCGGTCAGTTCGACCCGGCCACCGGCTCATTTAAGAGATATCTCCTTGCAGATATGGACGCGGTTCGCGAGATCGGTGCGAACCAGGGAAATGTTTCGCCGGATGACCTGGTAGTCGACCGAAAGGGGCTGGTTTGGTTTCTGTCTCCTAAAGAAAACAAGATCTACAGCTTCGAGCCAGGTGGGTCCGGTTTGCAAGGATACCCGATTCCCACGCTGCACAGCTATCCCAAGGGGATTGCTATCGACGGCAGCGATGCCATCTGGTTTGCCGAGGCCAACGCCAATAAGATCGGCAAGTTTGTTCCTGCCAGCACCGCATTCAGCGAATATGAAATTCCAACACGCTTTGCTAATCCGGAAACGCTGACCGTGGATGGAGCGGGCAGGGTCTGGTTTGTCGAGCTGCGAACCAACCGTCTCAGCGTGTTTTATCCCAAAGGGGAAAGGTTTTATGAGGCATTGATTCCGACCGCCGGAGGCCTTCCTAATGCCATCGCGGCCAGTGGTAGCGGCGAAATCTGGTTTCTGGAGTATATGGGCAACAAAGTCGGCATCTTCGATCCCGCTTCGGCGCAGTTCAAGGAATTCGACATCCCGACCTATGCCAGTCTGCCTGGAGACATGGCAATCGACGATAAACGTGATCGCCTTTGGTTTTCTGAAACCGGCACCGAGGCAAAAAGGTTGGGGGTGCTTTCCATGACCAAGGCACGAGCAGCCATGGCCGCAGCCACAGTCGATGTAAAAACGACCGCCGCTTCAGACTCTATTCCGGAGGAATATTCGACTTCTCTCACAGGCTACGCCGTTGCGGCCCTACTGATCGTCTCCGGCGCATCACTCTTTGCGGTACTGTTCATATTCCGGCGGTGGCGGACCGGGCAATGAGGAGCAAAGCTATCGCTCACGCGGCCCTCGCCAGCCTGCTTGCTTTCACGTTTGGGGCTGCCAGCGAGCTTGGCTGGAACGTCGAAACCTATGAGGTGCCGACGCCCAACGCGTTGCCGTCCAGGATCACCATCGGCCCAAACTGCATTATCTGGGTCCTGGAAGCCAACGCAAACCAACTGACTAAATTCGACCCAGACAAAAAGGCCTTCACTGAACACGGCATCCCGACTCACAGGAGCTTCCCCTCCGACCTCACCATAGACAGCGCCGGTGTGGTTTGGTTCCTCGAGCAGGACGCCAATCAATTAGGCCGCTTCGATCCGGCCGACAAATCTTTCAAGGAGTATGAAGTCCCGACCATCGACAGCGTTCCACGCCGGATCGGCAGCGATAATAACGGTGTTATCTGGTTCACTGAGTTCTTCGGCAACAATCTCGGAAGATTTGATCCCCTGACCGAGAGCTTCTTGGAATATCCAATCCCCACGTCCAACAGCCAACCGACAGGTCTCGCGGTCAGCCCTAAGGGCATCATATGGTTCATCGAATCCCAAGGGAATAAATTGGCTTCGTTCGATTCGTTCAGCGGAAAATTCGAGGAGTTTGACTTCCCGGAACCGTTCCTGGTGCCCAAGGATATTGTTATCGATCGCAACGGGCTGATCTGGTTTGGCGGCCGCAGAAACGCCAAATTGATGATGTTCAACCCTTCGAAGCGGCAATTTGAGGGCTTTGTTCTCCCCGTCCGGGGTGTCGTCGAGGGATTGGACATCGATCAGCTTGGAAATGTCCTGTTTACGCTAGGCCATGTAGGCAAGCTTGGAGCCATGAACCCGGTTTCCAGGAGACTCCTGGAGGTAAAGGTTGCGCTGGGAAAAACAGAGCCAAACGACATCGCGGTAGGTTGTAATGGCGACATCTGGTTCACTGATATTTCGCAGAACACACTCAACAAACTGCATGGCGAAGATATTCTGGAGCTGTGGCTGAAATAGGTCTCGCGTCCTGATCACCCGCGAAGTCCAATGGGCCTGCGATAAGCTAACGTAAATCGTGAAGTTGTCTTGCCGTGCCTACTCTTTATAGCGCTGCTCGTTGGTATCGCGGATGACCGTGGTCCATGCGACATAGCGTCGCGCGAGAGCACGCGTGAGGCGTGGATTGATTTAAGTCAAGTTGCTCGGCTGAAAACAGAATTATGCTGACAATCGTTCTAGCTATAGTGGGAAGTGCGTCCATGCACCAAATCCCGCTGCCCTTGATTAGCCAAACGGCGAGCCAGCTGACCAATTCTGGAAGCTGATCGTGATATACAGGGAGAACTAAAGAATGCAGCAAAAAAATAGGATCAAATGGGCGGTGGCGTTGGGTGCCGCAATTGCGGCGTCGACATATTCGGGATCGTTCGCGGAGACCGAAAGGTGCAGGCTTTATGACGGCACCAAAGTGGTGTGCCCGGTTCGCACCGAAGCAGAACTGGAAGCGGCCGCGGCGGCCTATGATGATGAAGCCGAGCTGATGAGTTCGGGCGTGTCCGGTAGTACCTATGGCGTCGCTCCTTTCGACTATTTGACCGGCGTCGGCAAAAGGACCGAGGGTACCACCCCCTCGCGGGGCGATAGTGGCTACGGAGGTAAGGGCGGCAAAACCGAATTGTGGGACCGTGTCGAAAAACCGGCTGAGGGTGAATCGGTCTACAACCAATGGACCAACAATTGGTCCCCGGCGTTCAAAACCACCTTGGTCCCGGGTGCGGATCCCAATGAAGGTAAACAGTGGTACTACGTCTATTGCATCGCCTGCCACGGCTGGGGCTTGCAGGGTGATGGGCCGAGCGCTTCGGAGATCGAGCCGCGTCCGCGTATCCTGACCGACGGTGACTACATGAACAAGAAGTCTAATCTGCAGCTGTTCACAGTGATCAAAGGCGGTGGTGAAGAAGTCTACCTGTCTTCGTCGATGCCGGCTTGGGGCAATTTGCTGCAGGATCAGGACATTTGGAACGTCGTCGCCTGGATTCGGATGATGGCGGACACCAAACCGCCGAAGACAGTCGAGGAATATCTGAACCCGAAAACGACTTTCAAACCGATTGCCGGCGATATTGATGCATTGACGGCGAACCAGAGTGACGACTTCAACGATGCCCAGGAGGAAACCGAATTATCGCTAGCCGGGCGTGGCGAAGGCGCGCTTAAGGGCGGTGGTTACGTTAGAGGCGGCTTGCGCAAGCAGCCTGAAGAAGTCGATGCAAAGGTCAAGAAGGGATTTTGAAACCGGGAAACTGATCGCTGCCGGAAGTTTCGGCAGGAGAAAGGGTGCATGCTCGCAGCAGCCATTGGAGTGCGACAGGCAAAAAAGGGAACCAGAAGCTGCAGCGCGACTGACCATCTCTTTGTACAAGCTGAAGGTATCAGGTGATGAGGAAGTGCTGGATTATCACGGCGGCATCGCCTGTTGTCTTTCTGGGCGTCCTTGCCTTGATTTTCTTGGTTCCCAATCCCGTTGGCAGGGAATTCATCAAGGAAGCCAAGGCGTTGGGATATATCGTCTATACCCCGGACGAGGCGGTTGCGCTCGCCTATGAACGATGCTCGACCTGTCACAGCGAAGAAAAAATGCTCAAGTACTGTTCACGCTGCGGTCCGCCTTTTATTGTCGTGACGCACTTTATGAAAAAGTATACGGAAATTACCAACGCCCGGAACAAGGACCTCAATCTTCGGCAGTTCAGCGATGCGGAAATCGTTGCCATTACCCAAGCCTGGAACGCTTTGATCGGCAATTGGGAGAGCGATTGGCCGGAAGAAGATCTGCGAAAGCTTCTCAACAGGGATCAGGCACTGATCGATCTGCTGGCGACGCCGGTTGAACAGAGACCGATCGAAGACGCGCTCAAGAACACGCGCGCACCGGGCTCCTACAGACGCTACGATCTCGGAACGAGTGACAAGCGATCATGATCGAAGTAGAAAACCTGACCAAGAGCTACGGTTCGCATCTTGGCATCGACGGCATAACCTTTTCGGCGCAAAAAGGCGAGACCATCGGGTTTCTCGGCCCCAACGGCGCTGGAAAAACCACCACCATGCGCATCCTCACCTGTTTCTTTCCTGCCACTTCTGGAAAGGCCGTTGTCGCTGGCTACGACTGCTTTGAGAATTCCTTCGAAGTCCGCAAACGGATCGGCTATCTGCCTGAAAGCGTGCCTCTTTACAGGGACATGGTTGTCGACGATTACCTGGCCTTTGTTGCCGGCGTAAAGGGCGTGGAGAGTAAGGCGGTCAAGCAAACCGTGACCAGAACGATGGGCGATTGCGGCCTCGATGCGGTTGTCGGCCGGCCGATCGGCGAACTTTCCAAGGGCTACAGGCAGCGGGTGGGATTGGCGCAAGCGTTGGTCAACGACCCAGAGATCCTTATTCTCGACGAACCCACCAACGGCCTCGATCCCAGGCAGATCAAGGAGATTCGCAAATTGATCACCGAGCTGGCGGGGCAGCGCACTATCGTGCTCAGCACTCATATCCTGCCCGAAGTGAGCATGGTGTGCGAACGGGTGGTCATTATCAACAAAGGCAAGCTGGTTGTGGTGGACAAGCCTGACAACTTGACCGCCAACCTGCGCGACTCGTCGAGGCTCTTTCTTCGGATCACCGGTGATCTGGATCAGATCGCCAAGGCGCTCGGCGAGATCAAGGGGGTAAGAAAAGTCGAGTCGACACCGGCGGCCAACGGCTGCAACGAATTTGTCGTTGAGATGGCGAGGGGGGCGGATGGCGAACAAAGCATCCTGCCCGTCGTCGTGAGCAACAACTGGCAACTGAATGAGATGCGTGCCGTGGAAACCAGTTTGGAGGATGTCTTCATTCAACTCGTGACGGAAGAGGACAGCGCGTGAATCTGAGGAACATAGGGCTGGTGTTCAAGAAAGACGTCAAATCCTATTTTGGCTCTTTTATCGCCTACGCGGTCATCGCCATCTTTATGGCGGCGACGGGTTATCTCTTTTTCAACCTACTGGCAAGCTTTTCGATCCTGAGTTTCCAGGCCCAGGCCAATCCCATGGTTGCCAAGCAATACAACCTGCTGAACGTCAACGAAACCGTTGTGCGACCGCTATTCGGAAATATCAGTATCGTCATGCTGCTGATGCTGCCACTGTTGACAATGAAGCTGCTGGCCGATGAAAAGAAGTCGGGCACGATGGAACTGCTTCTTACGTATCCGGTAAGAGACGCGGAGGTCGTTATTGGCAAGTTTCTGGCTTGTTATACGGTGTTTGTAGCGATGCTGCTTTCTACAATCAGTTATCCGCTTCTGCTCATCAATTTGGGGGAGCCGGAAGTTGTGCCGATTCTTACCGGGTATGCCGGGTTGTTTTTGTTGGGGGCGGCGTTCATTTCACTGGGCATCTTCACCTCGTCACTGACCGAGAACCAGATTATCGCCGGCTCGCTTTCGATCAGTATCCTCTTCTTCTTCTGGCTGATGAGCTATTCGACGATGTTTGTTTCGGCCGCGTTCGGCCAGATAATCTCTTACCTCGCCATCAACGAACATCTCGAAAGCCTGGCCAAGGGCGTTGTCGATACCGAAGACATCATCTACTTCGTCATTTTTACCGTCCTGTTCCTGTTCCTGACCCTGCGGTCGCTTGAATCCAAAAGGTGGCGGTGATGACAGGCAGGAGATTACTCTTTATCCTCGGGCTGGTCGGCATGGCGAGTGTCGCCGCCGGAGTCGTCGTTTACGCCATTTCGCGCGAATTCAGCGTCATTCCGCTTTCATTGGTGTGGGGCGGCCTGTTGTCGCTGCTGATATTCTTCTATGTCAATTTCTCTGAAATTGGAGCTTTCATCTCCAAACGGTCGACCAGGCACGGCGCTAACGTCACGGTGATGATTGCCATATTCGTGGTCATCATCAGCTTGATCGGCGTAATGTCGGTCCGTTACAAGGCGCGGGTCGACCTGACCGAGACCGGTAGATATTCACTCTCTCAGCAGACCGTGAAGATTTTGAAGTCTTTGGAAAACGGTGTCGAGGCCGTTGCCTTTTACAGAAGCGACGAAAGATCCAGACAGGCGATGCACGATCTCCTCAAGGAGTATTCCTACCACACCCCGAAGTTCAATTTTTGGTTCGTCGATCCCGACAAACGCCCTATCGAGACCGCAAAGTACGGTGTCACTTCCTATAGGACGACCTTGATCCGTTCCGGTGACAATCAGGAGGCTGTCGGTTTCGAGTCAGAGGAAAAGGTTACCAATGCCTTGCTCAAGGTCTTAAGCGATGAGGTCAAGACCGTATATTTCCTCAAGGGCCACGGTGAAAAGGGTCTCCAGGACGAACAGAAGGCGGGCTACAAATTGGCCAGAGAAGCGATTGAAAAGGAGACCTACAAAGTTCGCGAACTCCTGCTCGTCAATGAGGAGCGCGTGCCAGAAGATGCTGCCATTCTTGTTATTGCCGGGCCCCAAAAGGACATCCTGCCGGTCGAGCTGGAAAAGATCAGGCGCTACGTCGACGGCGGCGGCAGTGTCCTGTTTCTGCTCGACCCGCTGCTGGCGCCCGAGATTTCCAAACATCTGCAGGGTTACGGATTCAAGGTCAACAACGACATCATCATCGATAAGCAAAGCAAAATGCTTGGCGCCAACTACCTGACGTCGGTGGTCATGGAATACAACCAGAAACATATGATCGGTCGAGACTTCAGTTACGTTACTTTCTTTCCGGTTGCCCGCTCCATCGAAGTTCAGGAAGAGCCCGCTGAGGGCAAGTACAATCTGGCTAAAACCGGGTCCAGCAGTTGGGCAAAGAACAAAGGCACGCTTGACGAAGAGGAGATCGAGTTCAATCCGGCCGAGGACCAGCGAGGGCCGATCAACCTGGCCGCTGTCAGCGTCATCAAGGTCAAGGCCGACGGAGATCTACCGCTTACCAGGACCAACGATCAGAACGAAATAGGCATGCCGACCCCGGAGGCCGACCTCGAGGAAGGCGTCAACCGCTGGGGCCGAATTATCGTGGTCGGTGATTCAGACTTCGCCGGTAACGCCTATCTCAACCTGATGGGCAATAAGGACTTCTTTCTCAACCTGTTCGGCTGGCTGGCCGAGGAGACAGCCTTGGTCTCGGTGCGCAAGAAGCCAACCGAACTGACACCGCTGACGTTGACCGATACGCAAAGCAATTTCGTTTTCTGGCTTTGTGTGATCCTTGCACCGACCCTGATTCTGGCGATCGGCGTCGGCGTGGTCGGACGTCGAAGGTGGAGGTCTTGATGCTGTTCAAGAAAACCATTTTTTGGTTTATCGCCCTGGCCGGGCTGTTTGGCGCCTTTCTGCTGATCGAAGACAGGGTCGGGGAACACGAACAGATCGCGGAAGCAAACCTTAAACTGTTACCTTTCGAGATCGACGACGTGGCGGAATTCTGGATCAGGACAGATAAGAACGGAATACGGGTGCGCGTCACCAGGAACGAGGAAGGTTGGTGGCTGAACCAACCCCTGCTGGCAAGAGGCGACGACGAGGGCATCGCCAAGATGCTGAAAAACATCGTCAAATCGCGCAAGGACGCGGTTTTGTTCAACAATCCAGATTCGGCAAAGCTGGTGGAACTGGGGTTGGCCGAACCGGAACTCGAAATCACCTTTAGAACTGGTAATGACGTCACAACGCTGCAATTCGGCAACAAGGGACCAACCCTCAATGTGACCTATGGCAAGTTCAAGGGCGAGGCGGCGGTCTACCGCATCCATTCGGATGTCCGCAGGGAGGCTGATGCTAGCGTCTATGCCCTTCGGGACAAGTCAACACTGGCCTACGATCCGCTCAAACTGAGCCGTATTGAGATTGCACGACGGACCGGGGACAAAGTGGTGATCGTGCACGAGCGCGGCCGTTGGGACATGCTTCAGCCGGAGCAGGTGCAGGCCGATCAAGCCTCTGTGCTGGAGACCCTTTATGCAATCAAGGACACACCGGTGAAGGCATTCATCGATGAAGGTCCTGCGGAATTAACCCGTTACGGCCTGGAAGCTCCCTTCGTCACCGTAACCGTCGAGGAAAAAGGGAAGAAAGAAGCCCAGGTTCTGCGCATCGGTAGCAGGGACAGGAAGCGGCGGGGCTACTTCGCCAAAAGCAACCGGGCTCAAAACGTCATTCTGCTCGAGGAGAAACTGGTCAAGAACCTCCTCGCCGGCAAGGACCGGTGGAAGGATGGAGGCTAGCGGTCCAGTGTTTCGCCAGATGCGTTTCAAGCTAGTTCTGATTTCCCTGATTGGCATCGCAGGTGTCTTTGCCGTTGTCTTCTTCGAGACCCTGAGCAATCGCAGCGGGGAGCCTCCTCCGCTAAAGGCCGGCAATCCAGAATGGCTGGCCTCCACCCAGGCCACTCCACAAGGCACGGCAGCAAAGTCATTGCGCAGGAAAGAAAAAGAAAAGGAACGGGCGCTGATCGTCGGGGTGATCGGCCCGGAAACCGGCGCTGAGGCCAAATTTGGTCTGGCCGTACTTGCCGGTATTGTCATGGCGGCCGACCATTTTAATGCCCAGGGCGGTTTGCGTGGCCAGAAGATCGAAGTCATTCACCACGACAACAGCGGCGGGTCCGGACAAACCGCCGATATCGCCTCGGCGCTGATCGAAAAGAACGTCGTGGCGATATTTTCTTCTCCGACCGGCTGGTCGACATTCGTGCCGACCCACCTGGCCAGCCAATCGCAAACTGTATTCATATCCATCGGGACGAGACGAAAAATCAGCAGAAGCGGCAGCTACATCTTTCACTTTTCCCTGCCTGACGAAATCGCCATTGACGAAATGCTCGGTTACGCTGCCAACGAGCTGGGTTACAGGAATTTCGCCCTGGTCACCTCATCGTCTTACGACTACTCGCTGAGCATCGCTTCGGAGTTCAAAAAAGCAGTGCCAAGGCACGGCGGCAAGATTCTGGTCGAGGCCGACACATATGAAACGTTTTCGGGGAAAACAGACATTGGCAAGGTCGTGACGGCTCTGAAGGCCGGGTCGGAGGGGTTGCAGGCCATCATCTTCACGGGCGAGGCCCAGGAGGCTGCGCAACTGGCACAGGCCGCCAGGGATGACGGTCTCATGCTGCCCCTGATCGGCGGCGAAGACCTGTTCAGTGAACAATTCCTCAAGCAGGGCGGGCAAGCTACGCGTGGCACTTTGCTGTACACCACTTTCGCGCCCGATCGCCCCTCACGTCTGGTGCAGGATTTCGTGGCGGAGCAAATAGCCAGAAATGACGCCGTTCCCGACAGATTTACAGCCCTGGCTTATGACGCCTTCGGCCTTCTTTCCCGGGCGCTTGAGGCTACCGACTCGCTGCAAAGCCAGACGGTTAGAGATGCTCTGGTCAATCTGAAAGAAGTCGAAGGGGTAACCGGCGTGAGTCGCTGGGCAGCAAACGGAACACCGATCAAACGTGCGCATCTCTATCGCGTTGAAGGGGATCAAATGGGTGAAGGTTTTGTGTTGCTGCAAAAAGATGGAGAGTAATCGATGAAAACAAAAATAGAGCGCTATCACTGGCGTCACTATTTTGGCGGTGTCGCGGTTATTCTGCTCATCCTGCAATTTCTGACCGGCATTTTTTTGGCCCTGTTCTATCAGCCCGATTTGCAGCAGGCATATGCCAGCGTCCAAAGCCTTTATCGCGGCTTAAACATTGGTGCCTGGATTAGGGATAGTCACCGCTGGCTGGCATTTTTTATTTTCGCCGCGATTGTCGTGCACGTCGCAAGAAGTCTGTTCAGAAAGGACTTCCTGAACTATCAGTGCAGAATTTCCTGGCTCACCGGCGGGCTACTGATACCGCCAATCTTGGCTCTGCTGGTTACCGGTTTCATCCTGCCCTGGGAATGGAAGGCCTATTGGTTCATGGAGATGGTGCCCAACTATCTGGGCAGCGTGCCGCTCGCCGGACCGGTATTGAAAGCGTTCCTGATTGACGCATTTACGCTTAGTCGGAATTTTGTCGCCCACGCGGTGATCCTGCCGGTGATCACTTACATCCTCATCGACTTCCACATCCTTGCGGTGTTGCGCAAGAGAAAGGCCGGTATCGGCAAATACATTGCAAAGCACGCCGTGATAAGTGTGCCCTTCTTCGTCGCTATCGCCGCGCTGGCGATTTACATTCCCATGCCGACAGAAGATCCAGACGTTATCCCGATGCCGCTCGAGGGTACATATTTACCGGCACCTGAATGGTATATTCTGTTCTTGCTGCGCCCTTTCATGAGTTTCGAAGCCCCCATGGCGGCGTTCCTTGGTATCGGTCTGCCGCTGACCGTGCTGATCATACTGATCTTGCTGCCCTTCTTTTTCAGAGGCAGCAATAAAAGGAGGGGGGACGCCGAAATCGGCAGCTGGCCATATAGCAGCCTCCTGTCGCGACCTGGTAGAAAACACGGTAAGATAAAGCTGGCCGGTGTGGTGGTTTCCTTCGTGATCGTCTTCGTTGCCGCCATGCCCTTCGGCCTGCTTTACGTGGAAACTCGCGAATCCCCGACCCTGGGCTGCAACTCATGCCACAACGTCTCAATGGGAGCCCGAATGGGTACACCTCCGAAGGCCTTCAAGGATCGGAATACCACACCCCTGGTGGACGATAGCCAGTGGATGGTCGAGCACTGGTTCTATCCGCAGGTGGCCTGGTAGCGGTGCTTTCGCCGTTGTATGGTCCCGACAACGAAAAGCACAATGCCGGCGCCAATCAGAAACAGGAAAAAGCCGTCCAGCGTGATGCCGGTTATGAGGTTCATAACGGTATCGATGATACCGAGGACGGCGAGGACAACGCCGAATGCTTGTTTTTTGAAACCAGGCGGAAGCTTGTTCGCGCGCCTGCTCATCCGACCAGAAAACCCAGAAAGAATGCTTTATAGTAAATCATCGTCCCACTGAGGTTGAGCGCGGCAAGAATGGCGAGGACAAGACTGGAGGCGATTTTGATGATCCCGGGATGGCGCTCCACGACACCGACCCTTGCAAGTAGAAAAACCAGAGTGGTACCCGTGACCGTTAGGCCCAAGCAGATGCCAAATGCGTAAAAAAAGGCAAGTGTGCCGCCGCGTACCGCCGTTTCGGGCCGGCCGGCCATGCCCATAATTTCCGATAGCGCGGGTGTGATGCATGGCGAGTAGATGAGGGCAAAAGCGCTGCCAAGCACCAGTGAGACGACCGCCAGCGCAAGCGGCCGACGCAACAATCCGGCAACATCGACCCGGCCCGGGAGCACGATCAACAGACTGGCGAGAAGGATATAGGTACCGGCGATGAACCCGAGTGTGCCAAGGTTGAAAACGAGCGTGCGACCAATCGGCAGTCCGGTCATGGTCAGCAACGCATACACAACGGCAAATCCAGGGGTGAACCAGAACGCCGGAAGAACCACCCGGCCACCAAGGCTGACTTCGGCGTTCAGCGAATCTGCGGCAAAATAAAGACCGACAACATAGGCTAGGAAAAAGGGCGAGATTTGCAGGATACAGACCTGCCAGATCGAAAAGAAGGACGAAAAACCGCTGCCCACCGCGTTGATGTTCCCAATCACAACAGCTCGCCCACCCACTGGAGGAATTCCTCCTCTATGTCTTTGATATTGCCATAGAAAACTCTTATTACATTGCCTTCCGTATCGATGAAAACGGTTGTTGGCGGCGCCGTAATACCGTACGCGCGAGCGATCTTGTCGCCATCATCGTACCCCACAGGAAATGGAACCTGCCACTTGCTGGCGATGTCCTCGAACTTGCTCCGCGGGCTCTGGAAGCCGATCATCAAGAATGCGATCTTGCTTTGCGGCCCGCTGTTGTACTGTTCGAATGCCTCCTTCATGAGCGGAATGGATTGGTTCGAACATGGGCACCAAGAGGACATGAAGGTGATGACCTGAGCTTGCCCGAGATCATCCGGAACTTCCCTGGTCTCGCCGTTGAGCAGGGTCAACGTTGAGGGCGGAGCCTTTGCACCAATCTTGAGCGGGAGCGTGTTTTCCTCCAAACACCCCGTCAACAATAGGGTGAGGAAAACTACCGCAGCCGGAAAGCTAAAGTAATTTGTCCAATTCATGTTTGATCAGTTCCCCTGTCACTGCCCCTGAGTGGGTGTAGTTGATAAAGCCAGTTGCATCGATGAAGACGGTCGTAGGAAGCCCATATACGCCAAAGATGCGCCCGAGCTTTTGTTCCTTATCGAGCCCCGTGGGAAAGCTCAGCGCATATTTTTTAACAAAGCCCCGGGCGCCGGTGTCTGTATCCTTGATAGCGATACCCAGAAAGATCACCTTCTTTTCGAAATATTCCCTATGGACCGCCTCCAGCGCCGACGCCTCGGCCCTACATGGAATGCACCACGACGCGAAGAAGTTGACGACCACAGCTTCACCCTTGTGTTTGCTCAAGGTGAATGTCCGGCCATCGAATAATTGCAGGGTGAAGTCTGCGGCAAATTCCTTCTTGATCTCTTCATCGCAGCCATGGGCCAACGGCAACAAAAGCATGAGAAGTAAGCGGATCAGTGCACGCTTATTCACGGTCTAGCCCCTTTCTTCGGATGTACTGGCCGCCAGCGGGTGTTCCGGGACCGGCAGATTCCAGTGAAAAATCCGCTCCCGCATGGCCGGTGGCTTGATTACGATTTCCAGAGAATCGACCGGTTCGCCGTCTCTGACTTCGACGGCCGGAAAGGTCAAAATCCCCTGCTTGTGGTGTTGTTGCCCATCCTCATAAAGGACCTGCCAGGAAGCGGCATTCGCTGCTCGGTCTCCATCAACCCTGATGGTGGCGATGTCGGCAAGGTTCCAGCGCGGGAGGATGCCGGTGTGGGTATTGACGTAGACGATGAACAAAGCCTCGTCGCTGTGCCGCGGTTTGCTCCTGAACGCCAAATACGGCATCAGGTGGCGGTACGCCTGGGGCAGATAGATGATGTCGAAATAGAGATCGCTCTCACCGAAATCCAGCCGCCACAAATGCTTTTTAACGAAACGCATGGTCGCCTCAGGCAAGATCGTTGGCACGTTGGAAAGATACATTCTTTGCAGATATTCGATAATCGTCTGGGCCTGGGTTCCGGTAATGTTGGCCTTCGCCTGCTTCTTCATGCGAGCGACGATCTGCTCCCATTCCAGTGCTGTGCGGGGAGTCAATTCGACTACGTCCCTGCTGTGGCACTTCCTGGTGCAGGTGGAAAGATAAAGTTGCCGGGTTTCAGCTTCGGAAAGCTTGTCAATAAGATTGTATCTGTGCAACAGCAGTTTGCCCGAGGTCGCCAGATATTGCCGCCGGTTGCCGGGTTCGATCATGTAGACGAAGGCCACAAACGCGACCATTCCCAAGATGAGCGCAAATATGGCGAAACTCAGTAAGAGCCGTCTCGCTATAGACGGGAACTCAGGCGAAATATCTTCTGACGCCATAATAGATGCCACCCATGATAGTGAGCGCCCAGAATGCGACACCGGTCCACAACATCGCCCAATCAGTGGTGTCAAACCCTCTGGTGTACTGGAAAATCTTGCCATCGATCTTTTGCAGTGTGGTGAGGCGCGCTTCTTCGCCATATGTTGCGATGAAGTAGGTCATGATCTCCTCCTTGGACTTGCCTGCCTTGACCATTTCGCCGATTTCCTCCTTCCAATCGAGACCACAGGTCATGTTGCAGTCTTCCAGTATCAGCGGGCATTCGCAGGGGCAGGCGAGGTCCCTCGCCACCTCGCCGACCGTAAGCGCGAAAGCGCGATCGGGCAAAAGAACCATAACCGTCAGTAGCAGCGCCGCGAAAAGGCTGTACCGTGTCTTGAATGGTTCAACCATGACCACGGCCATCACGCCGGTCCTTTCCTTCGCCTTCCCATCATGATCCAGAGCGCGGCGGCCGATACCATCAAGACACCGGTTGCAAAGATGATGTAGACTATGGTCTTGACTTTCCGTTGGGTCGCATAGGGTGAGCCCCAGACTCGGCGGCCGGTCATGGAGGCAAACTTGACGTCGACCGACGGTTCCCTGGTTTCCTTTACATAGTCGATCTTGAAAACCCGGTCCTCGCCCTTTTCGATGTCCTCGAGGGCGTAAGTGAGGTGATAGAAGTCTTTTTGTTTCGATGCCTCACCGCCGGCAGGAGAAACGCTAAATTCTGTCGAACGCAGAGGCTGCTGGATATCCACCTCCATATTATCGATCGGATGATTGGCCCTAATTGCGTATCTTAATTGTCTTTTCGCGGTTTCGAGGTCGACGGGGGCAAGATGAAAGCTGACGTAAAAATTCGAGAACGGCAGAGACAGGTGCACCGTATCATGGTCGTCACCCTCACTGATATCGTAAAGCTGGCAGATATGTTGGCCACCCGGCGTCAGGCTGCAGACATCGTTGATGATCGCACCTTTGGGGATAAGAAAATCAGTGGTGGTGGGGAATTTCGAATCGTCGGTAAAGCGGCCGTCATAAACCACCAGGACGCTTGGATCGTCGTATTCGGGCCATATCATGACCCGCATCCGGCCGATCGACAGACCGTTGTCTGCCCGCGCTTCCACCAGCAATGGAGGTAACATCAGTAAGGCCAGGACAAGCCCGGATATCACAACCTTTGATCGCATGGCAAATTTCCACATTCACCAAAAACCGTCCGCAATCAAGGCATATGCTCTAGTTCTTCTTGAACTCACACTTGCAAACCTCCTTTCTAAGGTAGGCAACGATGTTGACAATCTCCTCGTCGCTCAACTGGTCCACGAAGGGAGGCATGTTCTCTGTCAGGCCCACTGCGGCGCCACCAGTCTTAACGACCTTGAATAGATATTCGTCTGGCTTCGGCGCCAAGAAACCAGCGTTCGAAAGGTCCCTGGGTTTCACATCAAGGCTTTCGGACAGCACGCCGTCACCTTTTCCCTCTGGACCATGGCAAGGCAAGCAGTAGCTCATGAAATTGCCGGCCCCGGATACGTTTCCGGCGCTCCACGCGGTGGCACTTGTCGGGTCGGATTTCTCCTCAGCGCTCGCCGGGTTTACGGTGAACACTCCAACTGCCACAATCATTGCGGCGAGCAAATTGCAATTAATTGAGCTCATGCACGGTACCGTCCATTCAAACTCCAATCGGGCCTTAATCTAGCCTGAATCATGGACGCCGCACTTGATGTATATCAAAGACAGCAGCGATCTGTGTTGGTAGTTTATTGTGCTGATATTTGTGAGGAATTCTGACCTGATCGTTGTGGAATTCATCCTGAGAACCTGACGAGGTGTATTGGCAGAGGTGATTGACTCAATGCTGGTTCCGTCGCGAATATTATTACAGCGGCTCATCCTTCTTCTTTGCATTATGCTCCTCGTTTACGGTTGTCGCGAAGAGGAGGGCGGCGCCAAAAGTCTGGCGCCCGATTTCACACTGACGAGGTTTGACAACGGCGGCAGTTTTCGGCTGAGCGATCACAAGGGAAATCCCGTTGTGATCAATTTCTTCGCCTCTTGGTGCACCACATGCGGGGTCGAGGTAAGCGATCTTGAAAAGGTCTATCAGGAGTTTGCCGGCAGAAACGTAATGTTCGTCGGTGTTGGGGTCGACGACACGGAGACCAAAGCATTGCAATATATGAAAAAATACGGGATTACCTATCCCACCGGCCTCGATGTGACAGGAACAATAAAGAAAGACTACGGCATTCGCGGTCTGCCCTTCACGTTCTTCGTCGATCGGAAAGGCTTCATCACTTACATCCACGCCGGCGCCGTCAACGAGCCGCTCCTGAAATATGAGCTGGACAAGCTGCTCTAACGCTCAGAGCTGGTAAAAGGGAGGATTAACGGATTAGAAAATTCCGCTTCGCCATCCTTATCATCATAGTGGGCCTCTGCCTCACCGGCGGAGCCGTAGGCTATCTCCTGTACACCGATGAGCAGATCGGGAAGGCGGAGAATGTCGATCCCATAACCATGTTCCCGCCTGCGGCTCCGTTCACGCTTACCGATCATACCGGCAAGATGGTCACCGACGAGGATTACCGTGGCAAGTTCATGCTCATCAATTTCGGCTACACATATTGTCCGGATGTGTGCCCGACCAGTCTGCAGACCATGAGCGAGACAATGGCCTTGTTGGGTGAACAAGCCGACTGGGTGCAGCCGATCTTCGTGACCATTGATCCTGAGCGCGATACGCCCGAAGTGTTGAAGGAGTATGTGGCCTATTTCCATCCCAAGTTGATCGGCCTTACTGGAACGCCGCAGCAGATCGCCGAGGCCGCTGAGGGTTTTCGTGTCTACTACAACAGGTCAGAGCTGAACAATAATGGGGGCGAAGACGACGGAGATTACTGGATGGACCACACGGCCTCGTTCTATCTGGTTGGCACTGACGGCAAGGGACTGGCGGTCTTCCCCTACAACATGGCCACCATGGCGGTTGAGGAAATAGTCGACCGGATAAGGCATTTCATCAACATCCAAGAGGCCCTTACCAAAGTCAAATAGGAAGACCGGACACTCAAGTGCCGAAGTCGAATTGAATAATTCCACTTTGCAGCCCATCGTATTGGCGGCCTGAAATCCGGGTCGGCATTTCTGCTAAGCGACCCTGAGACCATGATCCCAATGGACCAAAGGCCTGACCTGCCCCCAATTTCCACCGGCAATAATCTATGGGGCTGTCTGGCTCTATTATCGTTTTCCATTGAGTTTTCGGGCGTTGAGGAAATGCTTGCCAAACGGGGGATCGATGTCAGCTATGAAACGATCCGCCGATGGGTTGACATTCGGCCCGGCGATTGCTGCCAACACCAGACCCCGAAGAGTTCTGGCACAATCTTGCCGAAACAAACGCACACCTCTGCAATCGCTGAAATGTGTGAGATTGTGTCGGCTTAATCCTGGATTGCGTCGACTTGCCTGGTTTGCCTGTGTTGATGTGACAAGGCCGTCACCGGTTCGCAGATGCGGTTGTCTTACCTTTCAACGCATCGAGGCAACGATGCGATCCTGCGTAATCGGCAGCTTTGTCAGCTCTCGTTTCAGCGCATGGCTGACTGCGTTCACAATCGCCGGGGCAGGGGGGATTGTGGCGATTTCACCGACCGCCTTGGCGCCATAAGGGCCGGTGGGCTCGCCTCTTTCGACAAGCAGGGTGCGTACGGCAGGCATTTGTGGCGCGTTGACAAGGTGATAGCGGCTGAAACGGTCACCTTTCATCGCGCCCGTTGCCGGATCGATACTGATATCCTCCAGCAGGGCGTAGCCGATCCCCATTTGAACGCCGCCCTGAATCTGGCCTTCAACAAGCCGGCGATTGAGAGCGCGGCCCAGATCATGCACAGCCAGATAGTCCAGCACCTTCACGCTGCCGGTCAGCACATCCACTTCAACCTCGGCGAAATGGGCGGCATATGATCCCGGATTGGCCGTTGCGCGGTAAGATTCGATAGCCTCCAACGCAGTGCCGTGGCTGTCTGCCCACCGGAACAATTCGGCCAGTGATATTGCCTGCGTGCTATCTCCTGAGGTGCGGAACATGCCGCCCTCTAGAATGACGTCAACTGCAGCATGGTTGAGTGCCAGAGAAGCAATTTCCAGCAAGCGCGATTTCAGCTTTTCAGTTGTGCGCCGAACCGCCTCGCCCACGATATAGGTCATGCGGCTTGCGCGGGTGCCAAGATCGTAGGAACAGATGTCGCTGTCGACCTCGCTGAACACGATGTCGGTTGGGACGACATCCAGAACCTCGGCAATAATCTGGGCCAGTACGGTATTCGACCCGCAGCCAAGATCGTGCAATGCGCAGGTCAGATCCAATCGCCCGTCCGGGCGCAGGCTCAGCCTGGCAGTGGTGGCTTCGTGAAAATCGGGATAGCAGCCATTGATATGAGTGGCACATGCCATGCCGACACCCCGCCGAAAACGTGCGCTGGGGTCCGATGGCACCCGCCTGGCCTGCCAGTCGAAGCACTCTGCCCCTTGCTCCACGCAGTTGCGAATGCGGGCGTTGCCGACATGGATGCCGGTCAGGGGATCGCACGCACCGGGTTCGATCAGGTTTTTCAGCCGGAATGCCACCGGGTCCATGCCAAGCGCGCGGGCCGTGTGGTCGATGTTGATTTCCGAAATGGCGTGAATCTGGGGCGAGCCATAGCCCCGGTACGCACCGCTCGGCACGGTATTGGTCAATACCGCCCGGCCACGATAGCGCTGGCTCGGGACGTCATAGAGGCGGCAGAGCCGTTGCGACATCGCCCCGGGAAGGAAGCCACCGCCGGTCTGATAGGCGCCGATATCGATCCGCACATCGGTGTCACGGGCCAGGATCCGTCCGTCGCGGCTCACCGCCGTGCGAATGCGACCCGTGGCCCCGGATCTGGTGCGCGTGGCGGTAAAGGTCTCGGTGCGATCAAGGGTGATCCCCACCGGACGCTGCAGCACATGGGCGAAATGGGCGCAAAGCGGGTCCAGTACCGGCTCGGCTTTGCCGCCGAACGACCCGCCGATGGCGGTTTTGATCACCCGGATCTGCGCCGCCGGAACACCCAGGGCGCGGGCCGTCACCATCTGTACCGAGAAAATGCTCTGACAGGGCGACAGGATCAGAATGCGCCCATCGCTTTCAGGCATCGCGACACAGGCGTGGTTTTCAAGCGCACAATGATGCGTTCTGGGGGTTGTGATGGTGCTTGTGACGACCAGTTCGGCCTGCGCGAAATCCGCGTCAGTGCGGCCGTAATCGAACCGCAATTCCTCGGCCAGATGCATGCCACCCTCTTGCCTCGGCCTGTCATCGTGATCCAGAGCGCTGTGGCAGGTCAAAAAGGCAGGCAGTTCTTCATAGGTAACCTTGATAAGTGCCGCTGCCTTGCGGGCCGCTTCGGGCGTCTCCGCGACCACGGCAGCCACGCGATCGCCCACATGGCGCACGGTCATGGGAAACATGCGCTCATCCTCCGGCTCGTCCTGATCCTCATACCAGACGGTGCTGTTATAGGTGTTGGCGGGGGTGTTGCCGTGATGGAAGATATACGCAACGCCGGCGACCTGTCGTGCAGCCTCGGTTTCGAGGTGCAGAATCCGGCCATGCGGTACAGTGGAAAAGACCAGCTTGGTGTGCAGCATGCCGCCGATCTGCATGTCATCCAGATAGTCCAGCCTGCCGCTGACTTTCTCAACCCCGTCAAGGATGGGATGTGGCTGAGAGATATGCTTCATACCCGTTGCTCCGGCAGCGCCGTGCAGTCGAATTCGTACACGAACAGATCGCGCAAAAGATCAAGCCCCAGACCAAGGATGGCCCGTCGTTTATAGGGTCGCGTGGCGCGCCCCGGAATGGTGCGGTCCACGGCTTGGCTCAAGGCGAAGAGAAAATCATCGGCAAGGCTTTGGTCCACCGTACGGTTTCCAACCACTATCTCGACCGTTTTCAGACGCAGCGGCGCAGGTCCCAGAGCCCCGGCAACGATCCGTATCTGCGAAAGACGGTTCTTTACCGGATCGTAGTCGGCCAGCGCGGCGACGTTTAGCCGGGAGATGGTGAGAACCTCGCGTGGACCTAGCTTGGCAAAGGCGCTAATCCGGCCAGATGCAAGTGCCAGCGGCAGGCGCACCGCGACGATAAGATCGCCATTGCCAAGACAGGTCTGCCCCCGGCCCAGCACAACTTCGTCGAATTCGAGTATTTCCAGTCGCCCAGTGCGCCGTTGAACCTCAACCCTTGCTGCATGGCACTTCAACACCGGCAGCAGGTCCGCCGCGGGCATGGCGCTGGCGATATTGCCGCCGAGGGTAGCGCGATTGCGAATCTGCACCGACCCTACATGCCGCGCTGCCATGGCAAGCATCGGCGCGGTCCGCCGGATGACCGGATGGGTGGTCAGCGTTGTCATGGTCACCCCGGCACCGATCCTCAGCATGTCACCGGAAATGTCGATTACATCGAGACCGGCGGTCTGCGATATATCCACGATCAGATCGGCCCAGGAATTGTCTTGCCGCGCCATGATCAGGTCGGTCCCGCCAGCGAGGTAATCGATGCGCCCGTCGGACCGGCGCATCAATGCGATCAGCGCCTCAAGATCAGGTGCGCGCAAGGCCCTCATCGCGCCGTCTCGGCCTTGACTGCTTCGACAATAGTCTGGAAGCCGGTGCAACGGCACAGGTTACCGGCCAGCGCATAACGGATTTCGGGCTCGTCCGGATTTGGATTGTGCAGCAGCAATCCTTGCGCCGCCATCACCATGCCCGGCGTGCAATAGCCGCATTGGATCGCACCAGAGTCGACAAAAGCCTGTTGCAGCGAAGACAGTTCCCCGTCGGGTCCGGACAGGCCTTCGACCGTAGTGATCCTGCGCCCCTCGGCCTGAATGGCCAGCATCAGGCAAGAATTCACCGGCATGTCGTCGACCAGCACGGTACAGGAACCGCACTCGCCCTCCAGACATCCCTCCTTGGCGCCGGTCAGGCGCAATTGCCTGCGCAGCACAGATGAGAGCCTGTCGCCGGCCTCCACATTCACCACATGTTTCCGGCCATTGACTTCGAGGCGAATCTCGGTGTCCGTTCCATCGGGGACCGGTATTGGATGAGGGGCTGAAAGAGTGTCCATGAAAGAGAATCACCTACCGCTGCTTGATATAGATCAATGCTGCGGTAGCAAAAGAAAACCAATATAGAAAACGACATTTTCTGATCTTAAGGAAAGAAAACCTTTCCAGTACTGTTAATATGCCCAATATTCCGTCCCTGAAAGGTCTCCAAGCGCTTGAGGCAGCCGCGCGCCTCGGCAGTTTTGTTGCTGCGGCACGTGAGCTTTCGGTCTCACCTGCAGCAGTGTCTCAGCTTGTGCGGTCGCTTGAGGATCAGGTGGGCCACAAACTGTTCTATCGGATCAACCGCGGCATCACCCTGACCGAGGCCGGGCTGGAAACCCTACCGCGACTGAGCGCCGCCTTTGAAGAATTGCGGGCCGTGTCGCGCCGTATTTCAGGATCTGCGTTACGGTCGCGACTGACCATCTCGGCACCCCCATCGGTGGCGACAGGCTGGCTGCCATTGCGCATTGCTGAATTCACCGGTTTGGCCGGTGCCGTCGACATATCGCTGCGCGAAGACAACGACCCGGTTGATTTCGAACGTCACCGGATCGACCTGAGATTTTCCTACGGCCGGTTTCATTATCAGACTCACGCGACAGAAGAAATCTTGACCGATTCCGTCATTCCGGTTTGTTCGCCTGAGTTTCTGGCGCGATACGGTCCGCTCGATACTGCACGGGATATTGCCGCTGCGCCTCTGATCCACACCGATTGGGGCCCCGCTGCCGCGACCTTTCCGGTTTGGAGAAACTGGCTTGAAAATCAGGAGTTTGCGCAGGAAAGCAACGACCTTCGGGGTATAGTCGCGAATTCCTCGGTCATGGCTGTCAATTTCGCCATGTCCGGGCTGGGCATTGCGCTGTGTCAAAGCCTTCTTGCTAGCCAGCACATTGCATCGGGGCACCTTGTTCGAGTCTGCGAGATGACACTCGCGCAGAGCCAGCCCTATTGCCTTACAATACCGCAACGCAGCACCAAAAGGCCGGTGGTGTCGGCGCTACGGGACTGGCTGATTCGCACGGTTACCGACGACACAATCATCCCACCGATGAACCCGATTGATACGGCGCAAGGCGACAGTGTGCCGCGCAACCGTGCGGCACGGTAAAGGCGGCCGACAGTTTGGGTTGGTTGACGCGCCGGGCCTGAAGGAACGCATGAAACGTCCGGATCGATGCCAAATCACGCCAGAATTGGGTGGCTGGGGCGGTTGTCCGATCACATTTTTAAAGCACCGGAAATCATGGATAGAGATGGATTCTAGTTGGTTTGTCAACAGGATGGGGGTGCATTTAAGAGTGCAAGATAAAAGGACTGGCACTCTGGTCGAACGAGCCGAATGATATCGCTGGGATTGTTTGGTACCAGCCGCACCCTAGGTGCGATAAATGTCGTCTATTTTGCTGAATTTATTGTGAAAAAACAGTGCCATTCGGATTTCCTCTTTCTGCAACTGAAATCCTGACCGGTCGCCCTTGGATTGTGACTTTCCCAATCTTGCCCGATATGACGGCCCGTCAAGGTGCTGCGCCCACTATCGTGGCGCGCGTTTCGCGCGACCTTGACTGCCCGCCATTGATGGTGCCTTGGGCAGGGAAGCCCATCAGGAACAGGAGCCAAAGTCGAATTGACTTCGTTGTTTGAATTGCCACCACACAATTGCTTCCAATCTAATTCGAACGGCTATCGAATAAGCTGACGATAACCGGTGGTGGTCATCCACCGCGCTCGCGCGAGTTGCTCATCACAAATTTTTCGGGCGCGTTGTGACTGCTGATCAGGATCGATCGCGAACAGTGCGGCGACAACCTCTCGCCAGTCGACTTTATCCGCAGATGCGCGAAGCAGTTGCAGATAGAGTTTGAAGTGTCCTCGATCGTATTCGGTTACCCGTTCACTGGTCGGAGGCGTATCGAGATGTTAAGCCGAAATGATGCGGGTGTCTGAGGGGGAGAGGGGGCGTTCATTTTGTGGATGTCATGCAACGGGTACGCGGATTTTACAGACATCACAGTTTGGATTTGTCATCCTTGAAAGCGGATGTCCACGCAGGGACGCTGCCGGGACAAGTTTCAAAGA
This sequence comes from Hyphomicrobiales bacterium, assembly GCA_024244645.1. GTDB lineage: Bacteria > Pseudomonadota > Alphaproteobacteria > Rhizobiales > Rhizobiaceae > Hoeflea_A. Next base: position 17,947 of record JAAEOH010000065.1, on the reverse strand, counting down.
GCGACACTCCAACCATTGGCCCAAAGGTAATGTGTACCAGCCCAAGTTGCGCGATCATTCGATATGCCTTTTGAGCGAAAAATGTTGTCGAAGGCCAAAAATGTTTAAGAAGCAGCGCATACCACCAGAATGCGCGCATCGTTGTCACCGTCCGAGGCATAAAGATGGCCGAGCGCGCTATCGAAATAGATGCTGTCACCTCTGTTCAGCGTAACAGGATCACGCCCATCGATATGCACGGTAACGGTGCCTTCCATCACCACGAGGAATTCCTGTCCGGGATGGCGCACGAACTCTTCGAAATCTGTCACGTCGTGTGCTTTTAACGTTCCCATCATTGGGCTCATCGCCTTGTGCCACAGTTCGGGAAACAGCATTTCGTAGACATAGTTTGGTGTTTCCTGCCGACGAAATTCGCCCTTGCGCGCCACGGCAAAACTGCCGGGTGTGAAGTTCTTGCCTTCAGCGGCGAAGAATGCTGCCATATCCACATCCAGACCGGCGGCCAGCTGGGCCAGTCGGTCATAGGTAAGCGCAATGATCCCGCGCTCTGCCTTGGAAATCGTAGAGATCGCCAGCCCCGCGCGTTCGGCAGTCTCGGCCAGCGTCCAGCCGTTTTCGAGGCGCAGATGGCGCAGGCGGCGGCCAAACAGGGTTCGTTGACTGTCTTCGGGTTTGGTCATCGTCATGAACAGCAGTTTAGGGTCAATTGGGACCCGCGCCAAGGATTTTCCAATCGGAAAAAACTTTTCCTATTGGAAAATCGGTGTTACGGTTCTTGAATTCAAATCCCGGGGAGGACGCCGTGACAGGTCGGGCTGAAGCCTTCGACTTCATCGTGATTGGGGCAGGCATGGCCGGTGCGTCGGCCGCCGCAGAGTTCGCCCGCGAGGCGCGCGTTCTGCTGGTCGAGACCGAAAGCCAACCCGGATATCACACGACAGGACGATCCGCGGCACTTTTCACTCGGGCCTACGGTCCGCCGGCAATCCGAGCACTGACGCGTGCATCCGAAACGTTTTTCAACGATCCGCAAAGCGAATATCTGGATCATCCGCTGCTGCGAAAAAGGGGAGCAATGTTCGTATCGAGCGCCGACCAGGCCGGCGCTCTCACAAGCCTGCAAAAGGAACTGGGCGACGCTGTACTGCCGTTAGCAGCAGACGGCGCGCTGGAACAGGTGCCACTGCTGAGGCGCGAATATGTGGCGAAGGCGCTGCTCGATGACAGTGCAGCGGACATCGATGTCGCAGCATTGCATCAGCACTACCTCAAGACGTTTCGCGCCGCAGGTGGCGAGATGCGAACCGCATCCGGCGTTGGCGCGTTGACCCATGACGGGTCATGCTGGCAGGTTGACACCAGCCAGAGCCGGTTCAGCGGGCCGGTGGTTGTTAATGCGGCGGGGGCATGGGCCGACGTGGTTGCACAGATGGCCGGAGTTGCGCCGGTCGGGCTTGTGCCAAAGCGCCGTACCGCACTGCTGGTGCCGCCACCGGAAAATTGTGAAACTCGCCACTGGCCGATGGTGGTGGATGTCGAGGAGCGGTTCTACATGAAGCCCGATGCGGGCAAGTTGCTGATTTCTCCGGCCGACGAAACGCCGTCGCCACCCTGTGACGCACAGCCCGACGAGATGGACGTGGCCATCTGCGTTGACCGGATCGAAACCGCGTTCGATTTCCAGGTGCGCCGTATTGATCATAAATGGGCCGGGCTTCGCAGCTTCGTGGCGGACAGATGTCCGGTTGTCGGATTCGATGGCGATGTACCGGGATTTTTCTGGCTGGCGGGGCAGGGCGGTTATGGCATCCAGTCGGCCCCCGCACTGGCCAGAATGGCGGCCGCTCTGGCGCTCGGCCGGGCGGTCCCGAAAGACATCCGCGATGAAGGCGTGAACGAGGCAGACCTGTCCAGTCGCCGCGAGAGGCTTGCGGCATGATCGTCCTGCTTCCGGTAATTGCTGTTATCCTGCTGGCTTCGGGCTTGGCGATTGCCTACGTTGTCGGCGGGGCCGCCGTTGTTGCCTTTCTGATCACCGACAATACGCGGTACCTGGCGATCCTGCCGCAGCAGATATTTTCGCGCATCGATGTGTTCGCGTTGATGGCGATGCCGCTGTTCATCCTTGCCGGTGAACTGATGAACCGCGGCGGCGTGACAAGTGCGCTGATCGATCTGTCAATGACGCTGGTCGGACGACTGCGTGGTGGTCTGGGTCATGTGAACATTCTTACCAGCGTGTTTTTTGCCGGTATCTCCGGATCCGCTGTCGCTGATGCCGCCGCGCTGTCGAACACTCTGGTTCCGGAGATGCGCAAGCATGGATACAGCCTGACCTATTCCAGCGCGATCACGGCTGCGTCCTCCATCATCGGGCCGATCGTGCCACCATCCATCATCCTGATTTTTTATGGCGCCCTGATGGGCACGTCTGTAACGGCCCTGTTTCTGGCAGGTATTGTGCCGGGTCTGGTGCTGGCTTCGGCACTGATTGTGCTGAACGTATTTTTTGCGTGGCGCCAACGGCACCCCAGGGTCGAAAAACATGACATGCCGCCGTTTTTCGGCACGTTGGCGCGATCACTGCCGGCGCTGTCATTGCCGGTGATCATTCTCGGCGGCATCGTTTTCGGCTGGATGACACCGACGGAGGCTGCCGCTGCCGCGGTCTTCGCAGCGCTGGCAGCCGGATGGCTTTACGAAGGGCTGACATGGCCATCGGTTCTGGAAGGGCTTCGGCGCACGGCGATGCTGTCGGGTTCGATCTTCATCATCATCTGCGCGGTGTCCGCGCTCGGTCATCTCGGTGCGCTTGAGCGCGTGCCTGAGGCGATTTCAGATGCTGTCACCTCTCTGGGGCTCGGTCCGGCCGGCTATATGCTTGTCATGAATGTGATCTTTTTGCTGGCGGGCATGGTTCTGGATATCCCGGTGGCGCTGGCTCTGCTCGTGCCGTTACTGGCGCCGGTTGCCCTGGAGCAGGGAGTGGAGCCTGTCCATCTTGGGATTATCCTGTGTTTCAATCTCTGCATTGGCCTGGTGTCGCCACCGATGGGCGGCTGTCTGCTGGTTGTATCTGCGGTTACGGGCGTCAATTATTGGAAGCTTGCGCGCGCGGTGTTGCCATTTGTGCTGGTGCAGATTGCAGTTCTTATTCTGCTGATCCAGGTGCCGGCCATCAGCCTGGCGCTGCCGCGCGCATTTGGTCTGGCCGGCGGGGGTTAGGCGCCAAAAATATTACCCAGTGAATATCAACGCATCCAAAAAGGGAGAAAACGTCATGACACATTTCAGGTTTCTATACAGCGCCGCTGTGGCTGCGGGCCTTGTTTTCGCGGGCGCTGCTTCGGCGCAGGTCAAGATCGCGCTAGACAGCCCGCCGAACCTCGAAGCCTCTGGCAGCTATGTTTGGGCCAATACATTCAGCAAGTATCTCAACGAAAACGGCATCGAGGCCGAAGAGTTCCAGCGCGGTGCTTTGGGTGGCGACGACGAACTGTTCGATCAGGTCAGTCAGGGTCTCCTTGAGGTCTCCATGTCACCGCTGAACATCGTCGGTTCGCTGGATAATCTGATCTACGGATTGCGCCTGCCTTATTTCTTCGAGGATCAAGCCCAGGTGGACCGCGCCCTGTTCGAGGGCGGAATGCTCGAGAAAATCAACGCTGAGACCACCAAGAGCGGCGTGCGTGTGCTTGCGGTGAACAACGTTGGACAGGCCACGGGCATCTTCAATACGAAAAAGCCGGTGAAATCAGTGGCTGACATGGCCGGATTGCGGATGCGCGCGCTCGACGAAAGCCAGATCGAACTGTACAAGGCATGGGGTGCAGCGGGCACAATCGTCAGCTGGGCGGAAGTGCCCAACGCACTGCAAACCGGCGTAGCCGACGGGTATCTAAATCCCGCCTTCGTGCCGTTGCTCTTCGGACACACCGATTTCATCAAGTTCTACACGGAAGCCGCCATCGCACCCTCGCTTCGGATCACCATCGTTTCCGAAGACTGGTATCAGGGGCTGAGTAATGCCGACCGGGCAACGGTCGACGCCGCCGTAGCTGCCGCGACCAAGGCCAACCGCGAATGGCTGGGCACTCAGGATGCGGTTCTGGAAAAGCTCGAAGCTGCTGGCGTGGCAATCGAGCGGCTGGATCAGGCTGCGCGTGACGAGTTCCGTGCCGCTTCCGCCCCGGCCTATGAAAGTGGCCTGATCTCAGCTGAGCAGATCGCCGAGTGGGAAGCCGCGAAGGGGAACTGAAAAAATGCGGGCGCTGGCCTTATCGCTCGACCGGGTTTCCACAGTATTAAACCGGATCACGCTTTGGTGCGCGGTCGCGGCGGTGCTGGTCATGGCGATGTCGGCCTCCTGGCAGGTCATCGCCCGCTATCTCCTGGATGCGCCGCCGGTGTGGACAGAGGAACTCTCCCGGCGCGCCATGGTATGGGCCGGGATGCTCGGTGCCTCGTGCGCATTCCGCGCGCAGGCCGATCCGACACTGTTTCCGCAAATGCGGGATTTGACCGGACGGATCGGCAACCTGTTGGCCCTGATCCGCGCCGGCGGTGTCGTCTTGTTTGCCACTCCGGTCATCTGGTATTCGCTCTTTGGAGCCAATATGAACATGGCCCGCGGTTTCCTTGGCCGCAGCCTTGACCGTCAGGCCGAGATGATCGCGCTGCCGATGATCTGGTTCACCGCGGCGGTTCCGGTCGCATTCGTGCTGATTATAATCCACATGCTGTCCGGACTTCTGATGCAGTTTACCGATCAGACCCAGCCGGGCAATCCTCAAGAACAGTAGGCATGTCATGAAAGTCTTCATCGCCGGTCTGAGCACCGAAACCAATTCATTTTCTCCGCTGCCAACCGGCATGCTGGGGTTCGAGGAAGGATCGATCCACTATGGCGACGCCACGGCGGATGAGATTCAGTATTGGACGGCACCGCTGCATATCTGGCGCGAGCGGGCGCAGGCACGCGGCTGGCAGGTGGTGGAATCGCTTTCTGCACATGCGCAACCGGCTGGGCCGACAGTGCGCGCGGTCTACGAAGGTTTTCGCGACGAGATACTGTCAGATCTGCAGGCAGGGGGGCCGGTCGATGTCATTCTTTTAGCGCTGCATGGCGCGATGATTGCCGACGGCTACGAGGATTGCGAAGGCGATCTGATCACCCGGTGCCGCGCTGTCGCCCCGCAAGCGGTGATTGGCGGTCTTCTGGATCCGCACTGCCATCTCACGCAGGCGATGCTGGACGATGCCTCGCTGCTTGTGGCGTTCAAGGAATATCCGCATGTGGATGTGCCCGAGCGGGCAGAAGATTTGTTCCGCCTTGCTGCGGAGGCAGCCGAGGGGCAGACCAAACCGGTCATGCGCGATTACGACTGCCGCATGATCATCGCCATGCCGACGCCAGCTGGTCCGATGCGCGAATTCGTCGATGCGATGACCGCCCGCGAGGGAAGCGACGGTATCCTTTCATTGTCGATCGCGCACGGATTTCCCTGGGGCGATCATCCGCGTACCGGCGTGCGGGCGCTTGCGATATGCGACGGCGATGCGGAGCAGGCGGAGGCCGTGGCACGCGATTTGGGGCAAAACCTTTATGCGCTTCGTCACGAGTTGCATAACCACATTGCGGATATAGACGAAGCCCTCAACATCGCCGAAGCCGAACCCGGCGGGCCGATAGTGTTGGCTGACATGTCCGACAATGCAGGCGGCGGTGCGCCATCGGATGCGACGTTCCTGTTGCGTGAAATACTGAACCGTAAACTGACCTTGGTTGCATCCGGAATTTTCTGGGATCCGGTCGCGGTGCGCATCTGCCGTGAGGCAGGAGAGGGCGCGACCCTGCCTTTGCGCCTGGGGGGCAAGTGCGGCCCGATGTCAGGAGATCCGCTTGATTTGTTGGTTACGGTCCGCAAATGCGCTTCCGGCATCAGTCAGCGCTTCGGCAAACTGTCGGCGCCGATGGGCGAAGTTGTCTGGGTTGAAGCCGATGGCGTCGACATCGTGATCAACGATACCCGTACCCAGACCTTTCACCCCGACGCATTTGAAAAACTTGGCATTGATCTGTCAAAACGCAAGATCGTCTGCGTCAAGTCGTCCAACCACTACCAGGCAGGATTCAACCCGATTGCGGCAAAAGTGATTCCGGTGGCGACGCCAGGCGCCATAACACCGGATTTTGCCAATATTCCCTACACCCGCCGCGCCAGCGATTACTGGCCGGCAATTGAGGATCCTTTTGCATGACCAATCCACTGATTGCCGCCCGCAACGCATTTGCAGATGCCCATCCCGAGGCTCGGACAGACCTGAACGGCCGTGACTGGGGCATACTTGATGTGGGCGAGGGGCCCGCGCTCCTGTTAATACCCGGTACGCTCGGGCGTGGCGATATTTTCTGGAATCAGATCACCGCGCTGTCCGGCCGGTTGCGTCTCGTCGCCGTCAGTTATCCGGCCCGCGGCGGCGTGACCGACTGGAACGCGGACATGGTGACGCTGCTGGACAGACTCGGAATTGAAAGTGCCGCCGTTCTCGGCTCCTCGCTTGGCGGGTATCTGGCGCAATATATTGCCGCTACCCAACCCGATCGCGTGACGCATCTGATTGCAGCCAACACGCTCCATTCCGTCGCCGGCCTCGACCAGCACCCGCCTTACTCGCTGGATCTGGCGTCAGCTCCGATTGCCGATCTTCGCGCCGGTTTCGGCAATGGTCTTACCGCCTGGGCAAAGGCCCATCCGGATCAGGCAGATCTGGTCGAACTGCTGTTGCAGGAGGCAGGCGGCCGTATTCTCGAGGCCGAGTTGCGGGCTCGTCTTGCAGCACTGAAATACGGACCGGAATTGCCGCCGGTAATTCTTCCAACGACCCGGATCGTGACTATCGACGCCGATGACGACCCGCTTATTCCGATGGAAATGCGGCAGGCTGTTCGCGCGCGCCTGTCACCTTCCGTCGCCTACCGGTTTCTGAATGGTGGGCATTTTCCCTATGTGGTGCGGTCTGCGGAATATACAGCCCTCTTGGAGCAGGTTATGGGACTGAACGTTTCCGGACCCGATTGGGGCACCGCGCCGGAGCGTGTTCAATAATTGTTATGGGCAGTTCGGACGACCGAACGGCCGCTTTCTACATTGTGCGATGCAGTATCCGCGTCACCAACGAACGTCCGCTCCGGTCCGAAAGCGACAAGATCTCATGGTTCAATCCATTACTAATTCCGCAGTGCAATAGTCGGCAGCTTCGAGCCTATTCTGTTCTCTAATTCCGCAATGTGTTCTCTAATTCCGCAATGTGTTCTCTAATTCCGCAATGTGTTCTCTAATTCCGCCCTTTTTTTGATTGAGGTCAACCCAAGGGAACATATGCGTGTTCGGGCAACGCAAACGTCAGTTTGGGGTCAAAAGCGTGAGGACTGCTCTTAGAAACCTGTTCCAGTAGCGACCGCTGGTGCATGTCCGCTATCGGAGTAGGTACACCGCAGCCTTTGTGTCCGCTTGGTCCGCGCTGCGGTCGTTTGAAGCGAAATAATAGCCGGAAGTCATGCGGATATCGTTAAACGACCGCAAAGAGCCCTTCGCGGGTATTTATCTTTTGTCGCATTTTGAATGGCTTGCTCGCTGCCGCAATCACGAAAAGCGACCACAAAAACAGCCGCCCTTAGACATTTTGTAACCACTCTCGAGTTTGAGCCTGATCATTGCGCCCCAATGACAGTCCGGCAAAAGTATCGGCATGGATTAGCCAATTCATTAGTCTCATCAGCCACCACGATGGTTGAGTCAGGAACAACCTGTGAGGATAGCACTCATCACCTTGGGTACGCGCGGAGATGTCCAGCCCTTCATCGCCTTGGGCAAATCGCTCAAGGCGCGCGGACACGATGTCGTGGTCGGCGCGCCTGACGATTTCAAAACCTGGATCGAGGGCCACGGCTTGGCCTATCGATCCATCGGTGTCGATATGCATGCGTTCTTTCAGTCGCCTGAGGGGCGCAAGGTCCTGGGCGGCAATGTGTTCGCCATGGCGCGGATATGGTCGAAAACCATCGTACCGTTGACGCGAAGATCACTTGACGCGATTTGGAAGACGGCCCGCGACGCGCAAGTCATCGTGTACCATCCGAAAACCGTGGGTGCCGCCGATGTGGGCGAAGCGACCGGGGCCGCTCTCTTTCATGTCGCCCCCTTTCCCATGTTCCCGACCACAGCCTTTCCGCTATTCGTATTTTCCGGTAATTACGGCTCAAGGCTCAATCGAGCAAGCTACAAACTTCTGCGTTTGCCCCGACTGTTTTTCCTGCCAACCGTCAATCGCTGGCGCAAAGACGTGCTGGGGCTGCGCAAGCTATCGCCTTTCCAAGCTGAGAGCGAGGCCAAAACCGATCCAGCTGGACAATTATGTGCTGTCTCGCCCACCGTCGTACCTGGTTATCCCGCAAGTGAGTTGGAGCACATCCAAACAACAGGTTATTGGTTTCTCGATGAAGGGCAGGATTGGCTTCCCGACCCGGCTCTGTCCGCGTTTCTCGAAGACGGTGGTCCGCCGATTTACATTGGGTTCGGTTCAATGACCATCGGCGATCCTAGTGCGCTTGCTCAAGTCATTGTCGATGGCGTGTGCCGCGCCGGGGTGCGAGCCATTCTCGCCACCGGTTGGGGCGCGGTCGCAGACATCGATGTGCCAGAGACGATCCATGTTATAAAAGGCGCTCCCCATGCCGCGCTCTTTAGGCATGTATCTGCTGTTGTCCATCACGGTGGGGCAGGCACCACGGCGGCCGGTCTGCGGGCGGGATTGCCAACATTGATATGCCCGCTAGCTGTCGATCAACCGTTTTGGGGCCGCCGTGTCTTCTCACTGGGCTGCGGCCCGAAACCCCAACCTATAAAGCGATTACATCGGAGACGATTCGCTGAAGGATTGATTGAATTGGTTGGGACGGAATCCTACCGTCTCTGCGCCCACGAGGTGGCAAGCGCCATCGCGAAGGAAGATGGCGTCGAGCGTGCTGTCGCGATCATCGAATCCGACGGTCAGAAGAGCGCGGTGAAATAACCTTATGGTGCCTGTCGGCCACGCTCGGATTGTCGCAAACCAAACAGATGCATGAAATTTGCGGCGGCTTTGTCCTGTGTGGATGGCTCCTGCTTGGCAAGACTTTTTTGATATGATCGGGAGTTTGTCAGATGCGGTCTTGTGTCCGGCCGATGAGACCAAGTCGGGCAAGGGCAGTTCGGGCAAGTCGCACACTTTCAGTATCAACCCTGATGCCATGCACTGCCGCTGCATGAGTCAGAACCGTGCGCAAGTACGACATATCGACCGACAACGTTACAGGGCCGGCTCCTTGTCTGGCGCGGAGTTTCCCGTATCTGATTAGTTCAGCTCGGTTCAGGTTTTTAATACGAACAGTATCGATATCGCGCTTTAGTGCATCCAGAACTGCCCGCTTAGAACGCCGCAGTGGCTTACCCACTTCTTTGAGGTCATCGATATGAATGTCGACAAGATCAGAGATGGTTTTCGGAGCTCCCTTGTAACTCTTTACCGGCTCTGATCCGGCGTCGATTTGCCTTTCGGTTTCAATGCTCACTCGCTGGCATGTGATTTCAGTAGGAACGTGCTGGAGACGTATTTGCCTTTGCGGCGAACTTGAGCTCGCCAGCACCCGTTGCGCGTTTTGAAAATTGTGGCCATAGCGTGCACTCTTCCTTGTGCGTGCAAATAGCGTGCACACAGCGATCAAAAGGGGTACAAGGGCGTGCAATTTCGTCCAATTGAGTGCACGCGTTCACGATTTTGAACTTATTGAAATGTATCATAAATCATTGAAAAATAAAGAAAAAATATTCGCCGTCGCACCGATGATGGATTGGACGGATCGTCATTGCCGGTTTCTCCACCGACTTCTGACGAAGCGTGCGCTGCTCTATACGGAGATGATTGTCGCGGATGCCGTCATCCATGAAGACCGGAACCGGCTGATCGGATTTGATCCGGCGGAACATTCCGTGGCGCTCCAGCTTGGTGGATCGGAACCGGAAAAACTTGTCAAGGCCGCCATCATTGCCGCCGATATGGGCTATGACGAGATCAATTTGAATGCCGGCTGCCCCTCCGACCGGGTCAAATCGGGCAGTTTCGGCGCCTGTCTGATGCGTGAACCGGAGCTGGTCGCAAACTGCGTTGGGGCGATGAAAAAGGCGGTGCCTGTTCCGGTGACCGTCAAGTGCCGGCTCGGTGTCGACGATCAGGATCCTGAAGTCGCGCTCGACACGATGGCCGAAGCGGTTTTTGATGTCGGTACCGATGCGCTGTGGGTGCATGCCCGCAAGGCCTGGCTGCAGGGGCTTAGCCCGAAGGAAAACCGCGATATCCCGCCGCTCGACTATGATCGCGTCTTTCGGTTAAAGCAGAAATACCCCAATGAATTCATCGGTATAAATGGTGGTATTGAAGATTTGAATCATGCATCGGAGCTGCTTGAGAACACCGACGGCGCGATGCTTGGCCGCGCTGCGTATCGCAATGCCGGACTGCTGGCGGATGTGGACAGGCGTTATTACGGTTGTGCCGCCGATCCGATCGACTGGTTTGATGTGCGCGATGCGATGATGGCGCATGCGGAGCGGCATGTCGCCGAAGGCGGGCGGCTTGTTCATGTGACGCGGCACATGGTGGGACTGTTCCACGGTCTGCGGGGCGCACGCAGATACCGGCAGATCCTGTCAAACGGTGCCAGCCGGCGCGGTGCCGGACAGGAGATCATCGAAGAAGCCTTTGACGCCGTTCAGCTGCAGGAAGAACTGGTTGCATAAGCTGCCGGCTCCGACGTGATCAACACCTTGTTATTGCTTGCCCCTTGAAAAGCAGCACCTATCTAAGCGACTAATTGCGGAACGATCCTCGCCCAAAGCCAAACCGGAAATTAAACCTCATGGACAGTACGTCGCTGAAATTCGATCTGCCTGCCGCCCTTTCAGAGCTCTCATCGGACGAGCTGGAACAACTGGCAAATGCGGGGGACGTGGTCAAAGAAAATTTGCGCCTGTTAAATAAGTCCGGACAGAATCTTGTCGGTCAGTGCCTTGCCCACCAGGGGACTTTCTATGAGGAGGAGCACTACCCGAAGGGCGACATTTACGACAGCGAATCCCATGCGCAGTACTATTATCATGCGCATCGTCCGGAAAGCGGGGAACACGGTCATTTCCACACGTTCCTTCGCTCTGCCGGCATGCCGCGCAAGGTCAAACCGGCACCTTATTCAGGAGAAGCGTCCCGACCATCAGGCAAGGATGCGCTTTCTCACGTCGTGGCGATATCGATGAACAAGCCGGGTCTGCCCATAGGCATGTTCACGACAAACCGATGGGTAACGGGTGAGACTTTCTACCGTTCGGAAGACGTGATCAGCATGGTCGACCGGTTCGACATTGAACAAAGCTACCCGTGTCTGGCGACCAACCGGGCGATCTCGGCATTGATGCGGTTGTTCAGGCCGCAGGTGGTAGCGCTATTGAAGTTGCGCGATGATACGCTTTCCGCCTGGAGCGAACAGCATCCCGACACGGATGTCTATGAAGACCGAAAACTCGAGATTACGTCGGTCGTCGACATCAATATCGATCGGCAGATCTCCGAAGTAAAGAAGGCGCGCCGGCGAGCCCGTAAAGGGTAGGGACAAGCGCGTCAGCCCGACCGAATACCGCTTCCGGCTAACGGATTTTGTCAGCTGCGGCGTGAGAGCGCCGGCTGCCGAGGCGGGATTGTTGTACCCAAAAAGTAAAGTCCACCTCTCAAAATGTTGACGGTGTGATCAAGCGATTGTGACACGCAGGTTACCAGCAAAATCATAAGATTGATTCGTGGACAAGAAACATACCCAACCGGCGCGCTGGCCGGTCAGGCGGAGGAGATACCAATGGCGAGATATAAAACGAAATTGGTGACAACGGTTGCAGTGGTGCCGTTGGCGCTGGCAGGAGCCGCGGGGACAACATTGCTGTTGTCTGCCGGTCTGGTGACACCAAGCGCAGCCACGTGCGCGGCGAACCCGTGCGCGGCCAAGAAACCGGCCGCATGCAACCCGTGTGCAGCAAAGGCCGCCTGCGGTGCCTGTAATCCCTGCGCAGCCAAAAAGGTCTCGGCCTGTGGCGCATGTAATCCGTGTGCAGCCAAGGCAGCGTGCGGTGCATGTAACCCATGCGCAGCCTCGGCCTGCGGCGCATGCAACCCTTGCAACCCCTGCGCAGCCGGTGCCGGTTCAGCGGCAACCGAGTGCTATGTGCCGCGGATTCAACAGGCAGCCCTGTGCAATCCGTGTGCAGCCAAGGCGGCCTGCGGTGCGTGTAATCCGTGTGCAGCAAAAACAGCCTGCGGTGCCTGTAACCCGTGCGCAGCAAAAGCGGCCTGCGGAGCGTGTAATCCGTGTGCGGCGAAAACAGCCTGCGGTGCATGCAACCCGTGCGCGGCGAAAACGGCATGCGGGGCTTGCAATCCCTGCGCTGCCACCAAGACAGCAGCAGCCTGCAATCCGTGTGCGGCTAAGAACCCCTGTGCCGCGGCCAATCCATGCGCCGCCTCACACTGCGGAGCATGCAATCCGTGCAATCCGTGCGGGGCAGGTTCAGCCGCCGCGGATCCGGACGATCTGAATCTCGGACCGGAAGAAGTCACGGCGCTTTACGATTGTCTGAAATCGGAATTGGCAGCCAGCTACAAGGGCGGCGGCCACTGGGCGGTCAACAAATGGGAGAATTTTGTCCACTTCGCTAAATATCCCTATCCCAGCGCCACCCACGGCAACCGATTTGTCGTGAACTACACGAACAAAATCGGCGCTGAAGCTTATGCCCAATATGGCGCGGTCAATCCGGTGCCACCCGGGACGACTTCGGCCAAGGCGAGCTTCGTGGTCGACGCGAAAGGCCAGGCGTCCATAGGACCGATGTTCATCATGGAAAAGATGACCAGCGGCTTCAATGCGGCAACGGCTGATTGGCGCTACGCCATGGTCATGCCCGGTGGAACGACAACGGGGATTACAGGAGGGCCCGGCAGCGATGCCATGACCTTCTGCCATGACTGTCACACCGGTGCGGAGGATGCGGATTATCTGTTCTTCCTCCCCGAGGAAGTACGGGCAAGGTAACCTCCAGCTGCCCAACCGTGCCGCCGGCCTTTGTTGCCGGCGGTACTGTTTTGCGACCAGCCAAACGCCGCACCAGGTCTCTGTCGGGAGCGGCACCCCAATACATTCTATACATCCAGCCCAGCAGGGCAGGCATTTTCGGCCAGTGATCTCGGGCGACAGCTGCGCTATGATCGGCATATCGATGGCAATGTGATTTTTGCGGAGCGATTGGCATGGGTGTTTCCAAACGCGCGTTCTTGATCCGTCTGGGCCAGGTTGCCGGCACCGGCGCGCTTTATACCGTCATGCAGGGGCTTGGGCATATCCACACCGCTCACGCCGGCACACGGACGCCGGTGCTTCCCAAAAACCAGCAAGGCGACAAGACAGTTGTGATCCTCGGTGGCGGCATCGCGGGACTGTCCGCCGCCTATGAACTAAGCCAGGCGGGTTACGATTGCCGGGTTCTGGAAGCATCAGATGTCACCGGCGGCCGCAGCCGCACCCTTCGCCGCGGGAACAGCATCGCGGAAACCGGGGCCGAGGTGCAGAGCTGCACGTTTGACGAAGGTCTGTACTTCAATGCAGGACCGGCAAGAATCCCCAGTGCCCATCAGGCGGTTCTCGACTACTGCAGGGCGTTTGACCTCAAGCTTGAGGTTTTTATCAATGACAATCGGAGCGCGCTGTTTCAGGACGATCGGGTCAATGACGGATATCCGGTGCAGTCGCGACAGGTGCACCATAATTCCGCCGGGCTCATCTCCGAACTGCTTGCCAAGGCCATCAACAAAAATGCCCTGGACGACGAACTGGGCGACCTCGACAGGCAAAGGTTGATCGCGTTTCTGGTCGAATTCGGCGAGCTCAGGCGGGGCCTCACATATGAAGGCGGCGGACGAAGCGGATACGAAATTCTTCCCGGCGCATTCTGGCAGCGGGGGCAATTGCGCGAGCCGCTGGAGCTGAAGGATCTGCTCAATTCCGATTTCTGGCGCTGGAAAATGCATTTCGAAGAGGAGTTTTTTGAGCAGGCGACGATGTTCCAGCCGGTGGGCGGCATGGACGCCATCGTCAACGCGTTGGCGCAGCGCCTGACAGGCCGGATCGAAAAACAGGCTGAGGTCACGGAATTTCACAACACCGAAGACGGCGTGCAGGTGACCTACAAAACCGGAAGCAGGGAGCTGAAGACGGTCAAGGCCGACTTCTGCATTTGTACCTTGCCTTTGAAAGTGCTGGCGGGCCTGAAGACCAATCTGTCAAGCGACCATGCCGATGCGATCCGCTCAGTCGCCTATATGCCGACAGTCAAAGTTGCCTATCAGGCCAGCAGGCGGTTCTGGGAGGAGGATGACGCGATCTATGGCGGCATATCCTATATCAACCATCCGATCACGCAATTATGGTATCCGTGCAGCGATTTCCATTCAGGCAAAGGTGTGCTGGTCGGGGCCTATGCGTATTACGGAGATGCGAGGCGACTGGCCGCCCTCAAGCCGGAAGCAAGACACAGATTTGTCCAGTCGGCAAGTGCGAAGATCCACCCCCAGATCGCGAATGAAACCGGTCAGTCGATTTCCGTGGCGTGGCACAAAATGCCGTTTGCCCGAGGCGGTTGGGCGCAGTGGCGTGAGGACCAGCGCGAAAAAGAATATAAGGTATTGAGCAAACCCGACCGCAACATCTATTTTGCCGGCGAACATATGAGCTGGCTGCCTGGCTGGCAGGAAGGTGCTGTTCTTTCCGCCCACGCGGTCGCATCGTCAATTCATGAACGTGTGCAATCAGACAAATAGCAATTGTCGTGATCACAGATGATCAATCCGCTGCACTTGCCTCTGCATCCGGCGAGAACGTTTTCACATAAGCGAGCACGTCCATGCGGTCCTGTTCCTTCTTGAATTTGAACACCATCTTGGCCTTTGCCTTCGGGTCATCGAGATAGGTGCGCAGGAAGACCTTCGGATCGGTGATGTATTCAAGGATCAGTTCCTCGTTCCAGACCAGCCCGGCGGCACCGGCCTGCTGCATGCCCTTGCCGTACTTGTATCCGTCGACTGAGCCTGCCGGGCGTCCGATCACGCCGTTCAAAATCGGGCCGACGCCGTTCTTGGCATCATCGCCGACCCGGTGACAGGCCTTGCATTTCTTGAAGACCTTCTCGCCGGCGGCAACGTCCTGCGCGAGGGCAGGGCCGGCTGCCGACAATAAACCTGTTGCGGCCAATGCCGTCAGTATCGTTCTCATGTCCGGTTGTACCCCCAATTTCTGTCGTCGGTTTTCAGCACATCTTGCCAAACGCTGGGCAGATGTCGCGTCACGATGTGGTGACGGCGCCGTGATCGGATTCACATGCGGGTTCAGATGAAACCCGCAGCGGGCGTCGACATGTGCGGATTGACATCATCGTCGAATTCCTGTTTGTTGAACAAGTATGAACAGGTGCATACAAGTGTGGACAGGAACTTAAAACATATGCAAAAGCAGGCGGCCTTGCGCGGCGGTCCGGATATCGGGTTGCCCAAATCTGAACGGATTGCACAAACCCTTGAGCGGGAAATCCGGTCGGGCGCCATTGCCAGAGGCGATCAGCTGGCAAGCGAAAATCAGTTGGTGCGACGCTTTTCGGTCAGCCGGAATACGGTTCGAAAAGGCCTCGAGCAGTTGGTGCGGCAGGGTCTGATAACAACGCGCACAGGCATTGGATCGTTCGTTACCTATGATGGCGCGTCGATCGACAATGCGCTGGGCTGGACCCAGGCACTGTCAAAAACCACCGATCAGATCGAAACGCGACTGCTCGGGATCGAGCGGCAAAAGTGTTCCAAAACATCCGAGTTTCTGGGCCTGGAACCGATCGAGTTTCTGTGCGTCAACAGGCTGCGTGTACTTTGCAAAAACGGGACTGGTATTTCGCTGGAGCGAAGCCGGACGCCCTGGCGCGATGTATTTTCCGACGTCGTCGAAAATGGCCTGATCAACGATTCTCTGGGCGAAACGCTGGCCGGGGCCGGCCTGGCAATTCATGACGGGGAAGAATGGGCGCAGGTTCTGCCGTCCCTTTCCACCGCAGACGCCAAGATCATGGTGCGCACCCCGGGTGAGCCGATGCTTCACCTGCGGCGGGTGAGCAGGACGGTCGACGGTGATGTCATTGAATTTGTGGAAAGCATTCTCGACCCGTCCCGGTTCGGGCTGCATCTGGAGTTCTGATGGGAAGCACCGACAACCACAATCCTGAACTCGACCGCGCCCTTGGCGCACTCCTCGGCGGTGCTTTGGGCGATGCGTTGGGGATGCCCACACAGTCCTATTCGCGTATAGAGATTGCCGATATTTTTGGCGCGATATCCGATTTTAAAGCTCCGGTCAGCAATCATCCAATTGCACACGGGCTTGCTGCCGCATCGGTCACCGATGATACAGAGCAGACTCTTCTCCTGGCAGAGCACATACTTGCTTCACCTGAAAAATTCGACGAGGAGGGTTGGGCGCACAGACTTCTCGATTGGGAAAACTCGGTCAAGGAACGTGGCCTTTACGACCTGCTCGGGCCGTCGACAATACGCGCTCTGGAGGCACTGTTTGCCGGAACATTACCTCGGGAAACCGGCCGTTTCGGAAATACCAATGGTGCGGCGATGCGCATCGTGCCCGTCGGCATATCAACGCCGGTCGAGCCGATGTCACTGTTGACAGACATGGTCGAAACAACCTGCCGGATTACCCACAACACGGTTGAAGCCATAGCATCCGCGTCCGCGGTTGCAGCCGCCATCAGTTCGGGGATTGATGGGGCAGGTGTAGAAGGTGCAACCGAAATTGCCATACGGGCAGCACGGACTGTCGAAAAGGCAATTGGCGATACAAACCTGTTCGCCGAGCGGCTGGTCAAGGCAATCGCAATTGCAGACCGTTCCGACGGAACTTCGCTTCTGTCCGATATCGATCAGCAGATAGGAACCAGTGTTGCGTCCGCTGAATCGGTGCCGGCCGACTTTGCGCTTTTCAAACACACCAACGGTGATGCGTGGAATGCAGGGCTGCTCGCGGCAAACCTTGGCGGCGATACGGATACGATCGGGGCGATTGCCGCCGGCATGTGCGGTGCAATCAGCGGTGTGTCGTCATTGCCGCAGGACAAGCTCTCAAAACTCATCGCGGTCAACGACCTTAAGGTCGGAAGCATCGCGGAAGGTTTGCTGAATTTGCGGCACTTCAGGGCTGCGACAAAGGTTGCTGCGGGGCAGGCGACATGAGTGCGGGGCGGTTGCTTCAGATGTCCGGTGTTGTGGTCGATCTTGTCTACAGGGTCGACACCGTGCCCAAATCCGGCGAGGAAGCCATCGTTGAAGAAAGCATGATCACGCCGGGCGGCGGGTTCAATGCAATGGTTGCCGCCAGCCGTGCCGGGATGCGGGTGTCCTATGGCGGCTCGCACGGAACCGGGCGGTTTGCCGATATCGTCAGGAGTTCTCTGTCGGAGTTCGGCTTTCCCGTTTTGCAAAATCAACTGGAGAACTGCGATCAGGGAACCAGTGTGGTGCTGGTCGACCGGCAGGGCGAAAGGACATTTATCTCTCAAGCCGGGGCGGAACGGTATTTCGGTTCCTCGCAATTCGGCCATATCGACGCCAGCACATTTGTAAGGTGCGGTTTCTCGTGAGACATCCTGATTGCTGATTATAGCTTTTCCCTGAGGGCTTCGTAAGGTGTCTTTCGGTTGTGGGCGCCGTGCGGTCTGTGCAGATTGTAGAAGCGTTCCCATTCCTCCAGTTTAGCCTC
>JAAEOH010000064.1 GCA_024244645.1 Hyphomicrobiales bacterium | reverse complement strand
TATGCAGGTTGGGACTTGGTTTGTGGAAACCATCAGGGCCAGCGGCCACGTGCGCCGCACAAAAAGGCCGGACACAAGACCGCATCTGACAAACTCCCGATCATATCAAAAAAGTCTTGCCAAGCAGGAGCCATCCACACAAGACAAAGCCAGGCTGATACCGTCAGCGACGAGCCAACTGAACAGGCACAGGCAAAAAGGATCGTCAATGGATAGGCAAGAAGCGGTGCGACTTTTGCAGGAAGCTGATGCCACGAAGTTTGACCGGCAATGGGTGCTGTCCAATACCAGCCGAGAACCAGGGTGTAACCGGCAAGCACAAAATGAAATGCAATCGGCAGCGGTTGGTCAAACCAGGGGCTGGTGGCGAGCTCAAAAAAGCCAATCAGCGAACGAAGCGTCATCAAAGCGAAATAAACGACGCCCAGTATGCTCAGCACAGAACCCAGCCTGGCGAATATTTTTCCCGTTGTCACAGCGCGGATGGACAGGACCATCAAAGCGATGATCACGATCTGGCTGATCAGCAGGATGTTGTATGGAAGCGCTCCGCTTTGCCAGCTGGAAAATGGCGGTATGACCGGAACTGTCCAAATAGCCTGGATCAGTTGACCTGCCACTCGCATGCAGAAGAGAATGGCCAGAACGAACAGAACGATCGTCGTTGAACGGCGTTGCTGATCCGGTTCGTGTGGGGTGTTTTGTCTGGTTGGCGTTACATCCATCGATCCCGCGCCGTGTTTTCGAATTTCGCCGGAGCCTGAATACAGGCATTTCTATAGACAAGTGTTGTTAACGGCGGCCTAACCCTGCGAGGGGCTATTCAGATCAGAAACTCCCGCCCGGAAACCAATTGCCGCTAATCAGAAGATGCCGGAATGCTCAAAACGCCCGGTTATCCCTGCGGTGCCGCTACCGGTGTCTTTTCAAGCGACGTCTTGTCCTGTTCGCGGGGCCAGACGAAATAGTCAGCCCGTCCCGGCGGTGCCTTGCTTGTCTTGCCGTCAAAGACCAAGTCGTCACGCGGTGTACGGGTCAAGGATGTCGGCGGTGCGGAGGCTCCCAAAAGCTCATCCGAACCGTCGAGAGTTGGGTCATTCATGGCAATCGGGTTGGTGCGCACAAGTACCGATCCGCCGTCGGGATGCAGGACCAGCAGTTCCGGCAGGTTTTCTTCGGTGAGTTTTGCGACATGCTCACTTGCGTCGTCGCCCAGAAGTCTTCTGATCGGCTTTTCCACGTAAAAGGCGAGCTTGCGCCTGCCGGCCCGCGTCATGCGGATACCGTCGGATGTTCTCAGGCGAACCTGCTGGCCCTTGACGTCGGACCCGGTGTAGACAAATTTGCCTTCCGTGTTGACGAAACCGTCCCAGATATCGACATATTCGCCGTTGGCCTCCTCGACGACGTTTCGGTAAATGTCGTTAAAGGCCAGCATGTCGGTATACATTGTCGACTTCTTGTAGGGCGGCGCGCCCACCCAGATGAGTTGTATGTTTCTCGAACGGACCGCACGGGCAATGGAGTCGACCCGTTGCGCATATACGGCGTTCCAGACATCCGAACGCAGAGGAATACGTTTGCGGCCGCTTTTGCGCATGTCCTGCCGGTCATTTGAGCCGATCATGACCACAACAATGGAAGGCTGAATCTTGTCCAGAAAGGCCGGCAGTTTTTTGTTCCAGTTGTAATAGTCGTCGCGCACCAGCCCGGATGAACCGCTGGTCTCGCGCAGCACACTGACGCCCGGCGATTGTGCAAAGGCGGTTTTGAGACCGTCGGACAGCGATTTGGCCATGAAATCGCCCACAACCAGTATTTTGCGGGCGTTCTCGAGTTTTTGAACGGTTTCGACCTTCTTCCTGCTCTTCTTGCGTTTCTTGCCGGGCGAAACACGCAAAACCGACTTTTTCCTCTTGATGGAGGCCCTCGGGGTCTTTCGGTTGGTTTTTTGAGGACGAATCTGACGCGGCCCGAACAGCCGGTCGATCAGGGTGCGGCGCTCATATTTTTTCTGTGCAAAGGCCGAATCAACGGGCAATGCCAGCGAGATTGCCGTGGTGAAAACGGCAAGCAAAGGCAGTATCAACAGGCAAGATATGAACTTTTTGCCCAACAGGACCACACCGGTCTCCAGTCATCGCCTCAAAGTCTTCAGTAGTTTTTGCGATGGAACACCGTCCGGCGTCAAGCCGGTTTGCGATTGAAACGCCTTTATGGCTAATTGCGAACCGGAGCCGATATTGCCGTCGATCTCGCCTGAATAGTAGCCCAGAGACTTGAGATGAACCTGGATTTCGCGCCGTTCGTCCATTGAGAGCACGCCCTTGGGCCGCGGCCATTTCTGCCTGAGACCGTCATAGCCGGAAATGCGGTCGGCAAGCAGGCCAACAGCCAGCGCATAGCTGTCAGAGTTGTTGTAGCGCTTGATAATGAAGAAGTTGCGCAGCATCAAAAAGGCCGGGCCGCTGCCGCCGGCGGGCATCTTCAGAACGGCTTTTTCGCCGGCCCGCGGGAATTTGCGGCCATTGGGTCTCTTGAAACCGAGTTTCGTCCATTGTCCCAGCGTTTTCGACTTGCCGACATAACGGGAGCCGCCGCGCGGTGCTTTCACCTCGTAGCCCCAGGTTCTTCCGGTTTTCCAGCCGTTCTTGCGCAGCAGATTTGCCGCGGTCGCAAGCGCATCGGGCACGGAGTTCCAGATATCGCGACGGCCGTTGCCGTCCTGATCGACGGCATAGGCCAGATAACTGGTCGGGATAAACTGCGTGTGGCCCATGGCGCCGGCCCAGGAGCCGGTCAGGTCTTTCTTTGAGATGTTGCCCGACTGAAGAATCTTGAGCGCCGCGATCAGCTGGCTACGGGCAAATTTTGCGCGCCGTCGATCCGCGTAGGCGAGCGTTGCCAGCGCTCGCGGCACATAGTGCAGGCGGTCGGGATAGTTGAAGACGTTGCCGTAGCTGGATTCCATCGACCAGATCGCCAGAACCACTGAGCGTTCGACGCCAAAGCGTTTCTCGATTTGCGCAAGAGTCCGATTATAGCGCTTGGACATTTCCTGCCCGGTCTGCACCGTCGTAAAGTGCACACGGGTGTCGATATAGCTCCAGGTGTCCTGCTTGAACTCAGGCTG
This sequence comes from Hyphomicrobiales bacterium, assembly GCA_024244645.1. Lineage (GTDB taxonomy): Bacteria > Pseudomonadota > Alphaproteobacteria > Rhizobiales > Rhizobiaceae > Hoeflea_A. The sequence goes on along the minus strand of JAAEOH010000064.1, from coordinate 6,149 downwards.
GAAACGCGCCTTGCGCAAAACTTCCGGGTCGGGTTCGCGAACGCCGGCAAACGCTTTTTTATAGGTGGATTTCTTGATACCGGACTTGGCTGCTACCGGATAAAAATTGTCGATCCATTTGCGAAAGCCGGCATCGGCGGCCGCAGGTGTTGCGTCAAGGAGTATCGAGGGCATCAATAACAGCGGCAGAAACGCAAGCATTTTGCGTCTTCCGGTGCTTTGCAGTCCCGTATTTCCCGCCATCTGAGACATCGCCATCTAATTAGCTGCGGCTCAAGGCGGAAAAATGACCGCCACAAGACCAGGTTAAACACACAGGCCGCCATGTTAAATCTGACGCATCAACAATGTCTTAACCATAAAAGAGCACAACAAAAACAGCTCCGCAAGCGGCAGAATCAGGGGGATAGACTTGGTGCACCGCATGGAATATTGCAGGCAGCGGAAACAAGATTTGACCAAATCCGGGCTTACCGGACTGAGACGAAAGGCACCAACGGATGGCACAACAGGGTAAAGTCAGGAAAGCAGTATTTCCTGTGGCCGGGCTGGGAACGCGATTTCTGCCGGCGACAAAGGCGATCCCCAAGGAAATGCTGACCGTCGTGGACAAACCCGTCATCCAGTACGTCGTTGACGAAGCGCGCGCTGCGGGCATCGAGCATTTCATATTCGTCACTGGCCGCAACAAGGCGGTCATCGAAGATCACTTCGACATACAGGTGGAGCTATACGATACGCTGCGCGAGCGCGGCAAGGTGGATGAGCTGGACAATCTGAAAGCGTTGCAGCCGAAACCCGGCCAGACAAGCTTTACGCGGCAGCAGGAGCCGCTCGGCCTTGGTCACGCGGTGTGGTGCGCGCGCGAACTGGTGGGTGACGAACCTTTTGCGCTGCTATTGCCCGATATGGTGATGCAGGGCGGCTGCCTGTCCGGCATGGTCGATCTTTACGGAAAGGTCGGCGGTAACATAATATCGGTTGAGGAAGTGCCGGAAGAGGAAACCCACCGTTACGGAATCGTCGGTGTTGGCGAGGATATCGGCGACGATGGCTTCAAGATCACCGAGATGGTCGAAAAGCCGGCACGGGGCACGGCTCCCTCAAACCTGTTCATCAACGGACGCTATATTCTGCAGCCGGACATCTTCTCGATCCTGGAAACGCAGGAGCGGGGCGCCGGTAACGAGATCCAGATCACTGATGCAATGCTGAAGCTGGCGGAGAGACAGGCGTTTTCCGCCTATCACTTCCGCGGAAACACATTCGATTGCGGATCGAAGCAAGGGTTCATCAAGGCCAATGTCTCGTTCGCGCTGACCCGCGATGATATACGCGCCGGAGTCGAGGACGATCTGCGCCGGATGCTCGACAAGATCTGACCTGAAGGGCGTCAGCGCTGAACCTTGAGACCAAGACCGACGAACAGTTCGTCATTGTCCGCGCTGCCATCGGTCAGGGTTTTTTCGTAGGTAACACCCCCGTCCAACGCGACGTAGCGATTGAGCCACCAGGTAAATCCGGCGCCCGCGCCGACAATGGTCTCGTTGGGCGTGGTGCCAACATAGTCTCGCCAGCCGAGAAGTCCGCTGACCCTTGCCGAGACATTGGAACGAAGCTGATGGGTAACCTCGGCGGTCGCTGCGTAGTAGATTGATCCGGATTCATCCGCGGTGGTGGAATCTTCAAGGGTCGTCGATGCCCCCATCAGCACGTCAGTCCCGCGCTGCGGTGACCAGGTGGCAAAACCGTTGACAGTAAACCCTTCGATCGGCGCAAGCCGGGTGTCATCTATATTGCGCAGTGCATACCCGACCGCAAATTCGCCCGTCAGTTTATCACCGAAATCCGCGGTTACGCCGGTGCGCAAGCCGTAGGTGTTTGAAGACCGTGCAAAACCCGAAGCATCGAGCGTGTTATCATAGATGATCTGCCCGACGCTGCCCTGAACAAAGGGCCGGTACGCGGATCCGGTCTCCAGCGCCGCACGCATCGTTACGGTGTAGTTGTCGGCGTCGCGATCGGCAAGCGAAACCAGCGTTCCGCCGGACAGCTCCGCATCGCCATAGCGGGAGCGTCCACCGTCGATTGTCGCGGTGCCGCGCCAGGTGTTCAACTGGTGACTGAGAGAGGCGGCGGCGGCAAATGTGTGCACTTCGGCCTGGGCATCCGCGCCGGCAACAGCATTGGGATCGGTCTGGCTCTCGCGGCCGAATTCGTAGTCGAAACCGAGGTCGGCTGTCGTCGCCGATGTCAGATCGAGCCGCAGATCGGCGTTGACGGATGTGCTCGGATCTTCTGACCCTGTGCCGCTGATTGTCTTGTCGATGACCTGTTCGGCGCCGATGTTGAGCTGATGGCGTGACCAGTCGGACTCGATTTCGGTCTCCAGGACGGTCCTGCTGTAGGTCCTTGACGTACGCGTGGTGCCGTCATCAACCGTTTCGTGGGCAATCTGTTGTGTCACTGTCGGGCGAAGGATGAATGTTCCAACGCGAATTCCGACAGGCGCAAAGGGCTCGGCGTCATCCTGAAGGTTGATTTGATTTGCAACCGGTTGCGTGCGCGGATTGACACTATCACCGGTCTGAACGGGCTGCATCGGATCAAGAATGATCGGTGTTTGGGGTTCGGCTTCATCGTCCTCGTTTTGATTGCCGTCGTCCACGATGCGGTCGGCAGCACGCAACAGGCGTCGGCGCTCGGCATCGGTCAGGCCGTCATCATCGGTAATGCCGCGCAGGAGCAGATCTTCATTGGCGATGCTCTGAGCAAGGGCCTGCGACGGATCAATCCAGCAAAGAGCAAGCGCGCAAAACAACAATCCCGCCCGCTTCGGGGAGGGATTGAACAAAAAGTCCGTAACTTTGCGGTTACCCGACGCCATGAAAGCCTGAACCAGGGGTTTTGATTTGTTGTCAAACCGTAAAGCGTCGTGGTTAAGGCTTTCTTTACGCAGCGTCTTTCCGGTTGCTCGATTGACAGCGGCTAGACCGCTTCAACCCGCAATTCCCTGCCGGTGCTTTCAACCACCCGAACACGGGCGCCGACAGGCAGGTCGGGGCCGTTGACAACCCACATCGTATCATCAATGCGGATGCGGCCGCGGCCTTCGCTTATTGGTTCCGAAAGGGTTGCTGTTCGGCCGACGAGGCTCTCGCCGCGTTTGTTGAGAAGCGGTTCGTCGCTTTCTTCGCTCCTTGCCATGATGCGGCGGCCCAAAATAGCGGTGCCGATCGCCAGAACCGCGAAGACCAGTATCTGCGTCTGCCACATCCAGAACGGATCGTTCCAGAACAGCAGCGACAGGCAGCCGACAATGATGGCGGCAATGCCGATCCAGATCAGGAAGACACCCGGCATCAGGATTTCCGCCGCCAGGAGGATGAGACCAAGGACCCACCAGCTCCACGGGCCGAGCTCCGTTACAATGCGTTCAATCATGTTTGGTCGTCCCGGTGGCCGGCGGACGGGACAGAGCCCCTGTCCCTGGGCGCGCTGCCAGAACCCGATCCGCCTTCACCGAAGACCTCCTTGGCGATGGCGCCGATACCGCCGAGCGATCCAATCAGGGAGGAAGCTTCCATCGGCATCAGTACGATTTTCTGATTTCTGGCGGTGCCGATTGCGGCGATCGCCTCGGTGTATTTCTGGGCGACGAAGTAGTTGATGGCCTGAACGTCGCCGGAGGCAATGGCTTCGGATACAACCTCGGTCGCCTTGGCTTCGGCCGCTGCCAGACGCTCGCGGGCCTCGGCGTCTCGGAATGCGGCTTCCCTTGTGCCCTCTGCCTCGAGGATCGCAGCCTGCTTGGCGCCCTCGGCGCGCAGGATTTGCGCATTGCGCGAACCTTCGGCTTCCAACACTTCGGCACGTTTTTCACGTTCGGCCTTCATCTGCCGGGCCATGGAATCGATCAGGTCCTTCGGCGGATTGATGTCCTTGATCTCGACGCGGGTGATCTTGATGCCCCAAGGGCTTGCGGCTTCGTCGACGACCCGCAGGAGGCGATCATTGATGGCATCGCGATTGGACAGCAATTCGTCAAGATCCATCGAACCCATGACTGAACGGATGTTGGTCATTGTCAGATTGAGGAGCGCGATTTCGAGATTGTTGACCTGATAGGCGGCCTGGGGCGCGTTCAATATCTGGTAAAAGGCAACGGCGTCAGTGGCAATCGACGCGTTGTCCTTGGTGATGACTTCCTGTGTCGGCACATCCAGGACCTGTTCCATCATGTTCATGCGCGCGCCGATGCGGTCGATGAACGGAATGATCAGGTTCAGACCAGGAGACAGCGTCCGCGTATAGCGCCCAAAGCGCTCAACTGTGTTGTTGTAACCCTGCGCGACGGTCTTGATGCCCGCAAACAGGATGAGAATAACCAGGACAACAAACACGATGACTGCAATGTCGAAACCGGCTAAAGGCATGTTTTTTCTCCTGTTTTAACTCGAAGGCCACGAGCAAATATGACGCGCGAATCAGTTGGCACTGTCGCGTGTTCTTCAATCTAAGATGGGTGTAACGGTGAAAAGTTGCAAATGGGTCGCGGGACCCTGTTGATTACCTGCAGGCCAGCGGATTGCAGGTCAGGCCCAGCCCTGCAATTCGCGGCGCACAACCGCTTCAATTACGCGCATGCCCGCGGGGCTGTCGTTGAGGCAGGGAATGTGTGTGAACTGTTCGCCGCCATGTTCATGGAAGATCTCGCCGGCCGCAACTGCAATTTCCTCCAGCGTCTCCAGGCAATCGGATACGAAGCCCGGATTGATGACGGCGATGCGCTTGACGCCGGCCTTTGCCAGCTGTTCGACCGTTTTTTCAGTATAGGGCTGCAGCCACTCCTCCGGACCGAAGCGGGACTGGAATGTGGTCATCAGTTTGGTTTCGTCCCAACCGAGACGCTCCCGCACCAGCCGCATCGTCTTCATGCAGTGACAGTAATAGGGATCGCCATTCCTGAAATAGGATTGCGGGATGCCGTGGAACGAGGCGAGGACGATTTCCGGTTCATGCTTGAGCCCCGATACATGGTTGGTGATCGACTGCGCGATGGCTTCGATAAAGACCGGATCGTCATGATAGGGTGGCACGGTCCGCAGCGCCGGCTGCCAGCGCATGGCCATCAGCGTCTCAAAAGCCTTGTCGTTGACGGTGGCCGTGGTGCTCGCGGCATATTGCGGATAGAGCGGAAACAAAAGGATCCGGTCGCACCCGGCGTCTTTGAGCGCCGTCAGCCTATCCGGTATCGATGGCTGACCATAGCGCATTGCCCAGTCCACCATGACATCGGGCTGGCTCCCCAGCGTCGATGCAAGGGCGGTCGACTGGTTGCGTGTATAGGTGCGCAGGTAACTTTCATCCAGTTCCGTGTTCCAGATGGTTTCGTAGGCCTTGCCGACCTTGCCGGGCCGGGTGTTGAGGACAATGCCGAATAGGATCGGATACCAAAGCGCCCGCGGCCATTCGATAACCCGCTTGTCAGTGAGAAACTCGCGCACGTAGCGGCGCATCGACGTGTAGTCGGTGCCGTCGGGTGTCCCGAGATTGACCAGCAGCACGCCGACCTTGCCGGATGCGACCTGCGGGTGGTCGCCCGGGAATAAAGAGGCTGCAGGCTTCAGATCGGTGCTGTCGGCGTGTTTCATATGGGATCCGTATCAATGTTCGTTCGGAACATATGCGCGGGCGGTTTTATTTCAAGCGGAATAAATGCCGCGATAGCGGACACAGAGACATCAACTGGCATCATATGACTGTTGTAAATATGCACCAGTTGGATTGCGGCCAGGATAAATTCGAAGAAATTTCCGAGAAGCTGTTGTCAAATGGTGCTGCCAGAGGTAGAAGCCGCGTCCCCGGCGATAAACCATCACGCGTGCAAGCGGACCGAGTTCCGGATTCTCGTCCCGCGCGGCTCGCCCTGCGTTGCCCGTGTGCGTGCACAGTGAAGGTGTCGGGATTGGCTAAGGACATGTAGCTCAGTGGATAGAGCATCGGTTAACAGCCGAAGGTCGCGGGTTCGAGACCCCGTCGGCTCACCAAATAATTCAGGTCCGGCCCGGAGACATAGGTAACAGATTGTACCTAAGACATAGGTAACAACCTCGTGCCGAACGGGTTGTCGATAGTTTGCAGTGTTT
>JAAEOH010000063.1 GCA_024244645.1 Hyphomicrobiales bacterium | reverse complement strand
CGAGTTCCACCTCGCAGCAACAGCCCAAAACCTCCGCAAACTCGCAAAACTCATCCCAATGCCAGTGTGAAGACAGTTCACAAGGCCACTCAATCCAATTCCAAAAGCAGATACAAAAGCGACTTTTTCATCAAAATCAGCCCTTTGTTGCCATTCGTGGCTATGTCGTTGATTGACAATTAACCCCGGAAGCGTCATCGCCAAAAATTCAATCCGGATTGCGCGGTGAAGACAGCATAGATGCCACCATCGCGGCGTTCGAATAACCGGCGCCTGCCATATGTGCCTCGTATTTAGCTGCCCAGCCGTCATAGATTTTCGCAGCCTCATCGGCACTTTTGGGCGTATAAACATCATGCAGCTGGCGGGGTTTTTCATCACCTGACCGGCTGGTCGTCGGTAGTATGTTATTTGGTTCCACAGTCATTTTCACCCAGCCTTCCGTCGCTGCATCAATCCAGCCCTGCCACATAAGTCATCGCATCATCAAGCGCGCGCTCGATGGCATCGAACATGTCATTGATCTGGCCTTCGTCGATAATCAGAGGTGGGCAAAAAGCGATTGTGTCGTTGAGAAGCGGACGCACGATAAGGCCGTGATCGATAGCACGCTCTGCCACCCATGGGGCAACTTTTTGAGCGGGATCGAAATTGGCCCGTGTCGCCTTGTCCTTGACCAGCTCAAGCCCACCGATCAGGCCCAGACCGCGGCTTTCGCCCACCAGCGGGTGGTCGGCAAGTGCTTTAAGACGCTTCTGGAAAGGTATGGAAACCTCATTTACGTGAGCCCCGATGTTGCGTTCCTGATAGATTTTCTGGGTTTCCAGCGCCACTGCCGCGGGAACCGGGTGGCCAGAATAAGTGAAACCGGTGCCGAATATGCCAAATTTACGGCTACCTTCAACCAGCACATCGTGGATGTTTTCTGTCATCATCACAGCACCGATAGGCTGATAAGCTGCGGACAATTGCTTGGCCATTGAGATCAAATCGGGTTTGAGACCGTAAGTCTCCGTCGCGAACATGTTTCCGGTGCGGTAGAAACCGCTGATCACCTCATCGGCGATAAAGAGGATGTCATGTGCGTCCAAAATGGGCTGGGCCTTTTCATAGTATCCCTTTGGTGGCGGTATAACACCACCAGCACCAAGAAAAGGCTCGGCAATGAAGGCGGCCACGGTTTCGGGGCCTTCCTCCGTGATCAGTTGTTCAAGGTTTGTTGCCAGCCGGGTTGAGAACTCATCTTCACTCTCGCTCTCAAGACCATGGTGGTAAAAGTGGGGGCAATCGGTGTGCATTATGTTGTTGAGCGGAACGTCAAAGGCGTTGTGGGCGTATTGCATGCCAGTCAGGCTGGCCGCGGCAAGAGTGATGCCGTGGTATGCGCCACGCCGGGCGATGATTTTCTTCTTCTCAGGGCGGCCAAGGACGTTGTTGTAGTACCAGACAAGCTTGACTTGGGTGTCGTTGGCTTCAGACCCAGAGTTTGTGAAAAACACTTTGGACATGGGCACAGGCGCGTGCTCAACCAGAAAATCGGCAAGCTCGATGGCCGGTTCAACCGCCTTGTGGGCGAAGTTGTGGTAAAATGGCAGGGCTTCCATCTGTTTGGTCGCTGCTTTCACCAGCCGTTTTTCGCTGAACCCGAGCGAGGCGCACCACAGGCCAGCCAGCCCCTCGATGTATTGTTTGCCGTCGTCGTCAAAAACGTAAACCCCCTCACCCCGATTAAAGATATGCGGACCCATTTCGGGATGGACTGCAAGGTTCGTGAAGGGATGCAGATGCGAGGCGATGTCGCGGGCGTGTGGGGAATTGGGGTTGGTACTCATGGCAATCTCTCTCAATTTCGTTTCATATCCGGGCGGTGATGCATTTCACCTGATAGTAACTGGCCAGCGCCGCTAGACCTTTTTCGCGCCCGAAGCCGGAATTTTTCACACCTCCAAATGGCGTGGGGATGCCGCCCGCAAAATACTGGTTGATGAATATCTGGCCAGCCTCCATTTCGCGGGCAAAACGCAAGGCCTTGGTGACATCACCGGTATAGATGCCCCCACAAAGCCCGAAGGGGGTGTTGTTGGCGGCCTCGATCGCCTCTTCGGCGCTGTCTACAATCTGAACAGCCAGTACTGGGCCGAAGATTTCTTCCTGCACCAGCCGGTCACTTTGGCTAAGGTCGTCAATGATGGTTGGCTGCATGAAGAACCCGTTCTCCAGCCCCATGTCGGATGGACCTTGCGCATTGCCGCCAACCACAATCGAACAGCCCCGCGCACGCGCGTCATCGACATAAGACGAAACCGTCTTTTGCTGGTTCTTGGATACCAGCGGCCCGAGGTCAGCGTCATCAAGACCATGGCCCATCTGAAGATCTCCGGCTTTTTCAACCAACTTTTCCATCATTTCAGCATGGACCGCGCGTTCAATCACCAGCCGCGAGCCGGATGAGCAAACCTGTCCGGCATTCATGAAAATTGCTTTCATCGTGCCCTCGACAGCAGCGTCGATATTGGCATCGCACAGCACCACCACGGGCGATTTGCCGCCAAGCTCCATGGTGGTGGAGGCAATGGTGTCTGCCGCAGATTTCATCACCGAAATGCCGGTGGTGACAGAGCCGGTGAAAGTGACATGGGCTACATCGGGGTGGCTGGTCAGATGATCCCCTACCTCTGAGCCCCGGCCGGTTACGACGTTGTAAACCCCGTCGGGCAGCCCTGCTTCTTTCAGGATGTTTGCCAACATCAGCGCGGTCAGTGAGGTGATCAGCGCCGGTTTGATGACACAGGTGTTGCCGGCCGCAAGCGCCGGAGCTGCCCCGCGCGCAGTTGTGACCAGCGGAAAGTTCCAAGGGATAATATGGGCAGTCACGCCAACCGGTTCGTGCAGCGTAAACGACATGAAATCTGGTCCCAGCGGGATGGAATCTCCCTGCAGCTTGTCCGCGATCCCGGCGTAATATTCAAAATACCCGGCAGCGGTTTCCACGTCACCACGCGCCTCGCGGATCGGTTTGCCGCTGTCGAGTGTCTCAACCCGTGCCAGCACCTCTGCATCGCGCCGGATCAGCGCTGCAGTACGCGCAAGAATACGGGAACGTTGAACCGGGGTGGCGCCCCGCCAATCGCTTTTGAGCGCGCGTTTCGAACTTTCAACCGCGTGGTCAACATCATTGGCATTTCCCAACTGCACCGAAACAAAGGCTGTCCCGGTAGCCGGGTCGATGCTTTCAGTGCTGTCCTTGCTGTTTGAGGCAATCCAGTTGCCATCAATGATGAGTTTGTCAGGAATTCCTTCAGGGGCTTGCCAGTTGCCAGAGGATGTCATGTCGGTTGCTCCTGTTGGTTCACATCTTCACCCGTGCGCTGGTTGGATCAAAAAACGGTTTCAGTGATGCTTCCGCTGCAAAGCGCTCGCAGGCGATTTCGATTTCAAACTCAGCACTGTTGATCATCTCTGCCGTTACACCGTCAGGGTGTTTGACATACCCCATGCCCACAGCGCTGCCGAGGTTGAAAGCATGGGCTCCTGAACTGAGATAGCCAACAATTTCGCCGTTCATCCGGATCAGTTCGTCATGAAACAACGCTGGCTTCGGATCTTTCAGCTTGAAATTGACCATGCGCTTTTGGAGGGTCTGGCCTTTCTGGGGCAGCAGGGCCTCGCGGCCCATGAATCCGCCTGATTTGTCCATTTTGACAATAAATCCAAGTCCGGCTTCAAACGGGGTGTCGTCAGGTGCCAGATCAAGCCCGTATTCGCGGTAGGCCCGTTCGCAGCGCAGATGCTCCAGCGTGTGGTATCCGGCTTCGACCAGCCCGAAAGCTTCGCCTGCTTGAATGAAAAGATCATAGACGTCCTGTACGAATTCCGAAGGGATCTGTAACTCCCAGCCCAGCTCTCCGACAAATGTCATGCGTTTGGCCCGCACCTGCGCATAGCCGATCTCGATCTCCTGTGCGGTCAGGAAAGGAAAGGCGTCGTTTGAGAGATCAGCTCCGCTGAGCGCCTGCAGCAAATCGCGGGATTTCGGCCCCTGCAGGTTCAGAACCGAATAGGCGGCGGTAAGCTCCGTCACGGTCACATGCTGATCTTCCCGGATGTGTTTTTGCATCCAGTGGATATCGCGATAATGCACGCCGGCTGAGGAATAGATCATGAACTGATCCTCTGTCAGCCGGTCTATGGTGACATCAACCTCAATCCCGCCTTTTGAATTGAGCATATGGGTATAGACGAGCTTACCCACCGGCACATCCATTTCACTGACGCACATCCAGTTGAGACAAGCGCAGGCGTCACGCCCCTGAACCAGGGTTTTGCCAAAAGAGCTGATATCCATCAGCACCACGGTTTCGCGCGCAGCGCGGCATTCACGCGCGGTGTGTTCATACCAGTTGGGCCGGAAAAACGAATATTCGTTTTTGGGCTCCACCCCTTTGGGAGCAAACCACATCGGGCGCTCCCAGCCGGCGGTTTCGCCAAAACACGCACCCCGGGCCGCGAGCCGGTCATGCAAATGGCTTTTGCGCGCCGGGCGGGCGGTTTCGTGATCCTTGAACGGCCAGGGCATGTCATAGATGCCGCCCAGGGATTCCGGGGCACGGGCGCGAAGGTAGTTCTGGTTAACCTGAAACGGGTGGAACCGGGCGACGTCATAATCGACCAGATCCATGTCAGGCTCACCTTCAATGATCCAGCGCGCCAGCGCGCGGGTTATGCCAGGGCTGATCTCAAAGCCTTCGGAATTAAGCCCGGCAGCGATGAAGCAATTGGGCAGGCCCGGGGCCTCGCCCAGACAGGGCAGGTCATCGGGCGTAAAGCTTTCCGGGCCATTCATGAACTTGTTGATACCGACATCGGCCAGATCCGGCACCAACTCCATAGCTTTGAAATAGGGCAGGGCGAAATGATCCCAGTCTTCCTGCATTTCAATGAAACGCTGATCGCCGGGTAGATTTTCCACCGGCAGGGCCTTGCCGCGTGGTTCAAACGAACCGACCAGCAGCTTGCCCGCATCCTCTTTCATATAAGTGTAGCCTTCGGGATCACGGAGGACGGGAAGGCCGGGGTTGATGAAATCCATCGGCTCGGTCACCACATACATATGCTCGCAAGCGAAAAGCGGCACCCGCACGCCAAGCTTGGCAGCAAGATCGCGGGTCCACAGACCACAGGCCAGCACCAGTTTTTCGCAAGTGATTGCCCCGTTTGGGGTTTCAATCTGGTACTCGCCTGTAGGCTGGCGTTCCAGCCCCTCAACCGGGGTTTCCTCAAAAACCTTTGTGCCGCGTTTTTTGGCGCCACTAATCAGGGCGTTGACGGTATCAACCGGGTTGAGCTGACCGTCTTTGGTGATGATCTGACCGCCAACAATCTGGGTTTCATCAATGGCCGGATAGATGTCTTTGGTTTCCTTGGGGCCGAGAATGTGGGTTTCGATGTCAAAACTTTTAGCCAGCGAGGCGCGGCGCTTCATTTCGTGAAATCGGTCGTTGTCGCGCGCGATGGCCAGGGTTCCGTTTTGCTTGAACCCGGTTTCCATGCCGGTATCGGCTTCTAGTTCGCGGTAGAACCTTGCGTTATAGCTGGCAATCTCGGTTGAGGTATGCCCGCCGCGCAGCTGCATGATCAGCCCCGCCGCGTGCCACGAGGTGCCGCAGGTCACGGTGCCGCGTTCCAGCAGGACCACATCGGAAACCCCGGCCTTGGTCAGCTGATAGGCGATCGAACTGCCGACAACACCGCCACCGACAATGACAATCCGCGCATGGCGTGGCAGTTCCTTGCTCATTGGTGCGGTCCTAGTTTTCGGACGCGTTTTTTGCGTGAATAGCAGCCAGAACCTTTTCCGGGGTCAGTGGCAGATCGTGAATGCGGGTTCCGATGGCGTCGGCAATCGCATTGACAATCGAGGCCGCAACCGGGGCAAACACCGGCTCGCCAATGCCTTTGGAGCCAAACGGTCCAAGGCCACTGCGCGATTCAAGCACGATGGACTGGATATCCGGCACGTCCATTGAGGTTGGCAGAATGTACTCGCTGAACGAGCCGTTCTTCAGAACGCCTTGTTCCAAAAGCAACTCCTCGCTCAGCGCAAATCCCTGACCCATCAGGGCGCTGCCTTCGATCTGGCCTTCGACCGCGCGCAGATTGATCGCCTGGCCCACATCATGGGCCCCGATACTTTTGATTACCGTCACCTCACCGGTGTCGGTATCCACTGCAACACTGGCAGCATGGGCGCCATAGGTGAAATCGGGAAACACCTCGCCTTGTCCGGTTTCCGGGTCCAACCCCTCGCTGGGAGGTGCGCGGTAAATCTCAAGCGCGTGGCGGTGGATACCTCTTGCGGCACAGTACTTGGCCATGTCGTTGACCGACATGGAGCGGTCCGGATCGTCCAGCACAAAAACCTCTCCGTCAGCCAGATCAAGCTCGCTCGGTAAAACTCCAAAATGTTCTGCCATACAGGTCAGAAGGTTGTCTCGAACCTTGGTAGCGGCCATTTCGGTGGCTTTGCCGGTCATGTAAAGTGCCCGGCTAGCGGTTGAGGTTCCACCCAGCGGATTAACATGCCCGTCGCCGAAATAGACGGCAATCTCGCTCATTGGAACCCCGAGGATTTCACCGGTGATCTGCGCCAGAGCCGACATCTGGCCAGCGCCGATATCAGTGACCGAACAGCGCACGATCACCGTGCCGTCAACCTCCAGCCCGACCCAGCATTCCGACGTGTCCTTCATCCAGCGAATGCGCCCGTAACTTTGCTGGTAACAGGCGAGCCCGTGGCCATGAACAAGGGTGTCGGTGTTTTCTGGGCGATCCCCAAGGGCTGCCAGTGCCTTGGTTGCACATTGATCGGACCAGACTGAGCTGCGGATGATCTGACCAGTGGTGTTTGGGTCTCCTGTCTTGATGAAGTTCTTGCGCCTCAGCTCCAGTGAATCCATGCCAATGAGCTTAGCCAGTTCTTCCATCTGTGCTTCGCAGGCGGTATTTGCCTGCATGGTGCCAAACCCGCGATAGGCGCAGGTCGGCAGGTTGTTGGTGGCGGCGGAAGTTGAATCGACCCACAGGTTGTCAACCCGGTAAGGCCCAGTCGCCCCGACAGTGGCGTAAAGCAGAATATAGGGGCTGAGTTTGGCGTAAGCCCCGGCATCAGATGTCGCGGTGATTTTCATCGCGGTGATCTTGCCGTCTTTGGTCACTCCGGTCTTGTGAGTGAATGTGAAAGGATGGCGCGGTCCGTGCGAGATGAAGGAGTTTTCGCGCGTTTGCACCAATTTCACCGGGCGCTGGGAATCCATCGCCAGCAGTGCCAGCCAAACCTCGATGGTCATCACCTCTTTGCCGCCGAAACCTCCGCCAACATATGGTGCTACAAGATGGACCCGGTTATGGGGCAGGCCCAGCGCATCGGCAACGGCGCGGAAATGTTCAACCACCTGGGTTGAGGAGCGGATATTGAGGATGTCGTGTTCATCGACCCAGGCGACAGCAGCCTCGGGTTCCAAAAACGCCTGTTCCTGATATTGGGACGAGAAAGTGTTTTCCAGAACATAATCGGCCTCGGCAAAACCCTTGTCGACATCGCCTTTGCGGATCTTGTAGGCCGCAACGATATTGTCATCGCCAAACACATTCGGTGCATCGGGTTCCTGCGCTTCAAAAGCGTCGTAAACGCCTTTGGTGTCTTCAAAATCAACAACGATCAGTTCCAGCGCCTTTTGCGCTAGCTCGTAGGTCTCAGCGGCAACAAGAGCGATCGGTTCGCCGTGAAAACGCACCCGGTCCTTGGCAAGGATCGGCTGCTTGGTGTTCTTGGTGCCGCCCCCGACCTGACCGGGCATGTCGGTCATCACCGCGTTGCTGGCGGGCAGGTCGTCTGCTGTCAGCACGGAATGCACCCCGGGCAGGGCTTTGGCGGCAGCGGTATCCACGCCTCTGATATTGGCAGAGGCGCGGTCGCTGTGCAGGACCTTGGCGAAAAGCATGCCTTCCATGTGGAAGTCACCAGCATAGACGGCCCGGCCATAGACCTTGGTTGGGGCGTCGTTGCGCGGCTTGTTGCGCCCAACTTGGCGCAGGTTGACATTGGCGAGGGCATTGGGAGAGGTGTCGATATTGCTCATGCTGTCTCCCCCACTTTCTGCATTTCCTGAGCGGCCAGCGAAACGGCCTCGAAAATCCGGGTGTAGCCGGTGCAACGGCAAAGGTTTCCGCTCAACCCCTTTTTGATGTCGTCAAGCGTGGGGTTCGGGTTTTCGTTCAAAAGTTCGCGCGCCGCAATGATCATGCCCGGCGTGCAATAGCCGCATTGCGCACCGCCGGTCTCAATAAAGGCTTCTTGCAAAGGATCAGGATCGGCAGGCGTTCCGATCCCCTTGATGGTCGTTACTTCGCGCCCCTCGGCCTGCCATGCCAGCGTCAGGCAGCTGTCCACGGCCATATCGTCCAGCAGCACCGCGCAGGCGCCGCAATCGCCTTTTTCGCAGCCACATTTGACCTCGACATACCCTACATGGCGCAGTGCCTCAAGCAGGGTACGATGCGCAGGTGCAATCAGTTTCACCTCATCCCCATTTACCCGAAGGGTCACGATTTTTTCGCTACTCATGTGATATCTCCTTCAAAGCCTTCAGGAAGCCTGGTGCCAGGCCTGAGACAACAGCCGGCACACCAGAGCCTGAGTGGTCAGGCGCCGGTAATTTGCCGACGACCGGTTGTCGTCAATAGGGCTGCTCTGATCCGTGGCCGCCTGGGCTGCGCGTTCGATCAGATCGGGTGTCAGTTTCTGACCCTTCAGCATTTCCTCAGCCGAGTGGGCGCGAAACACGGTTGGCGCCACCGAGCTGAGAGCGATCCGCGCCGTTGAGCATTTCCCGTCGGTTTTCGCGATCATCACCGAAACCCCGGTCACGGTAACGGCGTCGCCCTTGCGCCGGGCAAGCTTGAAGAACAAATGCGCGCTGCCGGGTTCCGCCGGCGCCCAGAAAACCGAGGTCAAGAGTTCGTCAGGCTTTTTCACGGTCTTTTTGTAATCGAGATAGTACCCATCGAGTGGTACGGTTCGCGATCCGGAAGCCCTTGTCAGTTCGACCTCGGCATCAAGGGTCAAAAGTGCCGGAACCGTATCCGCTGAAGGCGAGCCACAACACAGGTTGCCGCCCACGGTCGCAGCGTTGCGCACCATGGTGCCGGCAAAATTGTCAACGGCTTTGTGGAGCGCCGGAGCAGCACCTGCCATCGCAGGATCACGCAGGATTTCAGCGATAGTGGTTCGGGCCCCAACCGTGATCCGCTTAGCTTCATGGGTGATGTATCGAAGCTCATCAATCCCGGATAAGTCTATGAACTCACGTCCTTTTTCTTTCCCGCCACGTAGATCAGGAAACAGGACCGTGCCCCCTGCCAGCGGTAGCCCGCGTCCTGCCGCCAGTACTTTCAGCGCCTCAGGCAGGGTTTTGGGTTGCGATAGTTCAAATGCAGGTAGCATCAGGGTTTCTCCGATATGCGATTACGTCAGGCCGCCCAGCCGCCGTCGATGACCATTTCCTGACCGGTCAGGTTTTGCGACTGGTCGCTGGACAGGAAGATCACCGCATCAGCAATGTTTTGCGGCGTGGTCACCCGCAGCAGTGGCATTTCAGCGACATAATCGGCGTATTCTTCCTCGTATGTAGTGCCTTTTGTCTTGGCTTTTTCACGGCAGAGCTTTTCCATGCGCGGGGTTTCGACGATCCCGGGCATAATGGCGTTGACGTTGATATTGTGTTCGCCGCAATCGATGGCCGAGGTACGGGTCAGGCCGCGCACAGACCATTTCGACGAGCTGTAAGCGGCGCGATAGCGATAGCCCCGCATGCCGGAACCGCCACCGATGGTAACGATTTTGCCGTAGTGCTTTTCGATCATTGACGGGATGATGTGTTTCATCGGCAAGAACGCCCCGATCACGTTCTTGCGCAAAAGATCCATGAAATCCTGCCCGTCGATTTCCCAGACCGGGGTTTCAATCGGACCGGTTGCCCCCATGGCGTTGACCAGAATGTCGATGCGCCCGTCAAAGAACTCCGCCGCTTTTGCTACCATATCCCTGACCTGATCCTCATCCGTTGTATCGCAGGCAATTGCCATCGCCCGCCGCCCGGTGGCGCGGATCTTTTCGGCCAGTTCTTCAATCGGACCCAGGGTTCGGGCGCAAAGAACCAGATCGGCGCCCTCGCGGGCCATGGTCTCAGAGATCGTGCCACCCATGCCCTGTGCGCCACCGGTGATCACAGCGTTTTTGCCTTCAAGTCTCATTTTGGGTTTCTCCCAAGGTTTCAGCCTGTCGCGGCGCCATAGCCGCCGCCGCCGCTGGTTTTCATGATAATCCGATCGCCTTTGTGCAATTGCACATGGGTTTTGCCGGCAAGCGGGCTGGTGTCGCCATTGGCCCGGCGCAGAGTGATGTCGAAGGTTTTCCCCGGCTCACCACCCTGCAGTCCGTATGGCGGAATGATGCAGCGCTCGACCATTGAGGTCAAACCGACTTCTGGGCCGGTAATCAGATAGGTGCGAACCTGTCCGTCACCCCCCTTATGCGCACCTTTGCCGCCCGATCCCCGACGCAGCGCCTGGCTTTCGATAAGAATCGGGTAGTTGGTCTCGATAACTTCGGCTGGTGTGTTCATCACGTTCGACATATGCGGACGGACTGCACACATGCCATCGCGGTCATGCCTGCCGCCCTCGCCACCACCATGAACCTCATACAAAGTAGTCCACTGGCCGGTGCGCGGATCGTGTCCGGAAAACAACAAGAGGCCAGACGTGGTAGAGCCGCCCGCGGTCAAACGTTCAGGTACAACCTTGTCAAAAGCGTTGAAGATCGCGTCAACTATCCTCTGCGACGTGTCGTGGTTGCCCGCAACCAGCGGTTTGTCCACCGGCGGGTGCAAAAGAGAGCCTTCGCGGATCCGGATGCTGACCGGTCGGGCACACCCGGCATTGGGCTGGATTTCGGGCCCGGCTACAACTTTCATCGCATAAAACACTGATGCCGATGCTGTAAAAGGCGTAGCGTTCAAAGGCCCGGCGCAGGCATCATCGGTGTCGGAAAAGTCAAACACCGCCTCATTATCCTTGATCTCGATACGCACCCGTACCGCAATCGGTTCGCCGCCGGGACCATCATCATCAAGCCAGTCCTCTCCTTCATAGACCCCGTTTGGGATGGTGTGGATGGCTGCACGCATTTCTGCCTCTGACTGGTCGTGCAGATTGGCAATCGCCGTTTGCAGGGTCGCAGCGGTGTAGCGCGAGAATACCTCCTGCAAACGTTCATCGGCAGCATAGGTTGCGGCCATCTGCGCCAGAATATCGCCTTCGCGTTCTTCGGCCCCGCGAACATTGGCCAGAATGACGTCGATTTTTTCGCGGTCCACACCATCTTTGGTGAAAACCCGCAAGGGGGGAATGCGTAGACCTTCCTGCCAGCAATCACGCGCATCGGGAACGTAAGAACCCGGACGTGCACCACCAATATCGGCCCAATGCGCCAGCGCCACGGCATAAGCCTGTATCTCACCTTCCGCAAAAAACGGGCGGATCGCTTTAACGTCAGGCAAATGATTGCCGCCTGCTTCGGGCAAATTCATGAACCAGACATCGCCTGGTTGCAGGCGATCAGGCGGAACCCGTTTCAAAAACTCCTGAACCGTGGAGCCCATAACCCCCAGATGAGCAGGAATATCGCGCCCCTGTGCGATCAGATTGCCATCGGCATCCGTAAGGGCAGAGGACAAGTCACCCGCCTCGCGCAAAAGCGGCGAACGGGCCGAGCGCATGACAATCAGCGACATCTCTTCGGCAATTGCCGTCAAGGCGTTGCGGATGACCTCAACGGTGAAAGGATCAGGCTGGAGGTTTGTGGAATGGGTCATTCGTCCGCTCCCGCCTCAATGATCAGGTGTCCGGATGGATCAACCTGGGCCGCAGCTCCGGGGGGAACAACAATCGTTGACCAGTCATCCTCGATAATTGCAGGTCCATCGACGACCCAGCTGACCGGCAGGGCCCCGCGCTCAAACCTGCGGGTAGAAACCGGCCCCGAGACGTCAAACCAGCACTCACCAACCGATATTGGCGTCTCGCTCTTTTCGCTCTCGACCTCGTTCAATGCAGCGATGTCGCTTTGTGGCGGCGCGGTAACAGTCAGGCGAAGGGTTTCAAGTTGCCAGGGTTCATCGGTGGAGAATCCATAGAGCTTTTCGTGCTGGGTCTTGAAATCCCGGCCCAGCTTTGCCGGATCGCATGGCAGGTCAAACTCGACTTCGACGGTATCGCTTTGTCCGGCATAACGAATCAGGGCGATGTAGCGACTGTCGATGGTTTCGCTATGATGCCCTGCAGCAATGATCGGTGCGCTCAGTCGGTCCTGCATCGATTTGCAGTGGCTATCCAGCCCGGCTTCGTCCCAGTCGGTGCTGGGCATGCGGATTGTGAGCTGTTCGGCGTAACTTAAACCGGAAGTCAGGCAGCCGAGAGCGGAAAACACGCTGGAGAATTTTGGCACAACGACCTTCGCAATGCCGAATTCCCGAGCCAGGGCAACCGCATGCATCGGGCCAGCCCCACCAAAGGCGATCAGCGAGCAGGAGCGGGCATCAACGCCGCGCTCGACCGTAACCCGGCGAAGTGCACGTGCCATCGAAGCATTGACGATCCGGTATATGCCAATTGCAGTTTCATGAACCGAAGCTGCAAATGCATCACTTAAGGTTTTGATTGCTGCCGCAGCTTTTTCCTGGCTGAGTCGAATGACACCACCCAGCAGGCGGTCAGTGTTGAGATAACCCAAAACCATGTTGGCATCCGTCACCGTCGGTAGAGTGCCACCCAACCCGTAACATGCAGGCCCCGGTTCTGCACCCGCACTATCTGGACCAACCCGCACAGCGGCTCCTTCAGCGCGGGCAATCGAACCACCCCCTGCACCGATTGATTCAACCGCAGCCATAAGCTGACGCACAGGCAGCCCGGCCAGACGCTGATCAGAGCTGACCTGAACCTTGCCATCGATGACAACGCAGGTATCGGTGGTGGTGCCGCCCATATCAAAACCGATGGCGTTACTCAACCCAAGTTCATTGGCGATCTTGCCTGCCGCTGCCACGCCTGCCGCAGGTCCTGAAAGAGCAAGTGTCAAGGGGCGTTCCCTAACCGCATTGACCGAGGCCATTCCGCCGGCGGAATGAAACAAATGGATATTGGTTTTGCCGTCAGCACTTGCCTCCAGATTGTCGAGATACTCCCCGGTCAGCGGCATCAACGCAGCGTGCAATATGGTGCTGTTGGTGCGTTCAAACTCGCGTGGCTCAGGGCTCATTTCATGGCTTAGGGCGACGTATTTTGTGGTTTGAGAAAGCTTCTCGCCCAGCTTTTTTTCGTGCGCGGCGTTGACATAGCAGTGTTGCAGGGCAACGGCGACGGCTTCGACCCCCAACCCTTCAACTACTCCCGCCACCCGTTCAACCTCTTCACCTTCAAGAGGAGTTAGAACCTGACCCTCGGAGCCCACACGTTCAGCCGCTTCAAGGCGGCGCTCTTCAGGCACCAGCGGCGGCAGTCTTGGGGGGACATGCAACCGGTAAAGCTCACTGCGGTTCTGGCGTCCGATCTCGATAGTGTCGCGAAACCCTTCGGTGGTGACCAACGCAACAGGCGCCAGATTGCCCTCAACAATTGCGTTAGTGGCAAGTGTTGTGCCGTGCATCAGATCACTGACGCATTCCCAATCGACACCAATGGCTTCATAGGCAGATCCGATACTCGCAATTGGATCACTTGTCTGGCTGCGCACCTTGGCAGTTCTGACCTCACCGCTGCCTGCATTGATGCTGATTGCGTCAGTGAACGTGCCACCGATATCAATGCCAACATGCCAATTCTCGCTCATTTTCAGCGCCTGCGTCTAACGGATAAAACAGCTATTGCTGGGAAAGTATCGGCCAATTACTGGATTAGTTAAAATTCAATTTGTCTCATCAGGAATTAACTAAAAGCTATCTTTGGCCTGTGAATATTGGTAAGCTCTGACAAACAGGAAAGCCATGATCAGATATTCTTTGCGCCAACTGGAGTACTTTGTAGCAGCGGCTGAACATTCTTCGGTTGCCGATGCCGCACGACATTTGAACGTTTCCCAACCGTCTATTTCCAAAGCGATCACCAAAATAGAAGAGCAGTTTTCGGTTCAGCTGCTCATCCGTCATCACGCCCGAGGAGTATCGCTGACCCAGGCAGGCGAGCGTCTGTTGCTGGATGCGCGAGGGCTGCTTAGCTACGCTTCCGACCTGCAGAAGAATATACGGGAGTCGAGCGACATTGTTGCCGGCACCCTTAATCTCGCCTGTTTTGTGGCAATCGCCCCGGTTTTTATGCCCGCAATTCTTGCAGATTTCTCGCAAATTTATCCCGGTGTTGACGTGCGCCTGTATGAGGGCAATCAGGAAGAGATGTTTGAAGGCTTGGCCAATGGCAAATTTGATCTGGCGATCTTTTATGATTCAGTTCTGCCCCCGGGCATAGTCACCAAAAAGCTTGCGACATTTGAGCCTTACGTTTTGCTGCCGGCAAGCCATCCACAGGCAGGGCAGGATTGTGTTTCTCTGGCGAGCCTTGTGGATGAGCATTTCATATTGCTGGATGTGCCGCCGAGCCGCGATTATTTTCTCAACATGTTTCGGCAAAACGGGCTGGATGTGCGGGTTGCTTTCTCGTCACCATCGCTTGAAACGGTGCGTGGATTGGTTGGCCGGAACTGGGGATATTCGCTGTTGGTAACCCGCCCCTATTTTGATCATACCTATGACGGTCAGTCAGTTGTTGGATTGCCAATCTGTGAAGACGTTGAGGACGGTATTCTTGAATTCGCCCAGTTGGAGCAAGTTCGCGGGACTCGTGTGATGTCGGTTTTTTCCGAGTTCTGTCAGGACTGGTTTACCAAACACAAGCTGAATAGTGCAGACAAGACGCAGGCCCGAATTCCGGAAACGGCACTTTCGGGGTTTGTGAAATCTCCTAAAAAATGACTTAAGGGCGTGGCATCAAATTGCAGCGGGACGCGACAAACTTTTGATATTCTCCACTGCCAACAAGGCGCATTTCGAATCTAAGTCCCAGGATTTTCGCTGCTTCTTCCGCCTGCAATCTGGTTTTTTTATCATTGGTATGAGCCAAATAGACCAGACGGGTGTAGTTTTCAAAAAACCTCCCGATCATCTGGGGGTATCTGTCGAGCCCCAGCCCCTTCAGAACCAGACGCTCAAAGTTTCTGGCCAGAAATCCAGTCACGAAAAAGCTACCCGGCTCATCTTCCATCATTTTGGCAAACTCATCCTGCCCGGCCAAAATGTCATAGCAATGGGCCCCACCTATGCGATCCACCCCTTCTTCGCGCAAAACCGCATCAAGTTGCCCGCCTGTGCCGCAGTCGCTGTAAAGAACTACCATATCGTCAAACTGCCCGCGAAAGGTCCGGATTTTTGCCCGAATGGCCTCCGGGATCAATTGGGGAGTATTGTGCAAATGGGCGGGCAGGCACTGGACATGCAGACTGTCCCATCCGTTGTGTGTGATCATCGACACCACTTCATTTGCGATAGCACCGCAACAAATCAAAAGTGTGCCTTTTCCGGTTCCCATGATCCGCTTTCTTGGGTTTCAGGGCT
This sequence comes from Hyphomicrobiales bacterium, assembly GCA_024244645.1. Classification (GTDB taxonomy): domain Bacteria; phylum Pseudomonadota; class Alphaproteobacteria; order Rhizobiales; family Rhizobiaceae; genus Hoeflea_A. The sequence continues at coordinate 5,405 of JAAEOH010000063.1, read as the reverse complement.
TTTCACTGGCAGATTTTGAAAAAGCCATAGCATTTAGATACATTTTCTGGAAATCAGCAAACCCTGCAAGGGAAATATGCGTGACCGTATCAGCCAGTTGCTCGGCGCGCTCGCGCTCGCTTTCCCGGGTCAGGGCCATCAACGCACCCAGACCTGCTGCATTTGAAATGTAGTGGATTTGATTTGTTGCAAGATCAGGGAAAAGCCCCACACGGCGGGCGTTTCTGATGTCCAGATAATTGCCAAACCCACCGGCAAGGCTGAAGCGTGAAATGTCTTCAACCGCAACACCCGCGCGGTTCGCGAGCGCCACCACTCCGCCAAGAATTGCTGCCTTGGCCAGTTGAAACTGGCGAATGTCGCCCTGGGTCAGGACGATATCGGCCTGGTTGGCGCTATCTTTTGCCCAGACCAGCACAAACTCTGGCTGGCCACTTTCACCAACGCGCAAACGTGCCTTAAGCGGAGTGTCGGGCAGATTTTTCGGATCTGGGTTCATCCGGCCTGAAGGCGCGACGATTCCAGCATCAACCAGGCTTGCCACCGTATCAATCAGGCCTGAGCCACAAATGCCTAAGGCGGGAACCTCTCCGATTGTGTGAACCACAACATCACCATTGACCGAGACCCGGTCGATCGCGCCAAACGCTGCACGCATACCATCGTGGATTTGCCCGCCTTCTAGCGCCGGACCAGCAGGGGATGAACAGGCAAACAGCCCGAGGGAACATTTCAGAACGACCTCGGCATTTGTACCGATGTCAGCGATGACGCTGATTTCTTCAGCGCGGTCAATTTTCGTCGACAGGATCACGCCAACTGTGTCAGCCCCAACAAAACCTGCCACAAGCGGCAACATGAATAGGCGGGCCTCGCTGTTCAGGCGCAAACCTGCCTCGCGCGCCGAACAAGAATAGGCGCCCCGGATGACCGGTGCATAAGGGGCATGGCCAACCGATGTTGGGTCGATCCCCAGAAACAGATGGTGCATGCATGTATTGCCCACAATCGTGACCTTGTAGACGAGATCGGGCTTGATATCCGCTTTGGCACAAACCGCTTTGCTGAGATCGTTCAGAAAGGTCACGATCCGTGAGTGAAGCTTGCGGACATTGGCTGGGGATTCAGCCCCGAAGGCAATTCTTGAGATCAGATCGCCGCCAAAAACCGACTGGGGATTTAACCCGGAAATCGATGCCAGTATTTCGCCTGTTACAAGGTCAACCAGATACCCCACAACCGTTGTTGTTCCGATATCAAATGCCAGCCCAAAAATTTGCCCGGATGTATCACCCGGTTCTATCGACATGAGCTGATCGCCAAACCGGGTCACGGTGACGCCGTCTTTGCCGTTATATAGAGCTTTGGGAACCTGCCGCAGCAGATCAAGCGAGAGCCGAGTTTCGCTGTCAGAACCTGCGATCAACGCCTCAAGCTCTGATGATTTGTCAGCCGCTATCTGGGTGCGCTTGGGTGTCAGAAAACATTTACTGACCCCGCTATCGGGTTCATGTCTATCTGCGTCCTCGTCCGAGTCTCCGGTATCCACGAGGATCTGAAAAGATGTCTCATTGAGCGGAGGGGAGATGACTATGGCGGCATCGCCTTTGATGTGGCACTGACAGGCAAGGCGAAACCCTTCCTGAATTTCTTCTTCGCTGAGTTGGGAACGATCGGCAATTGTCGGCTCGGGTGGATTGCCCTTAATCATTTTGATGCGGCAACTTCTGCACCGGCCACGGCCACCGCAGGTGGCGTTGATCTCAATGTCGTTTTGCTGAGCGGCCTGCAGAATGCTTTCACCACGTTCAAGGCTCAGATCCGGTGCCTGATCAGTGATTTCCAGAGAAAATTTGCCACCAGCCATCAGGGTTCTGCTTATGTTGGTTCCAGTTTAAACCCACCGCTGCGATAGGCCTTCAGGAAACTACGGCATGCTTTATCCTGCCCCAGCAGGGTGCGGGCGGTGATGACGTTGGCCATCATCCTTTTGTCCAGTGGATCGATGATCGCTGCATCAAGCCCCCGATCCAGCGCAAGCACCATGAAGACCTGATTGATCATCGTTCGCTCTGGTAATCCAAACGAGATGTTTGACAGGCCACAAATCGTATGAACGCCGGGGAAACTCTGTTTTAGGCGGCCCATGATTTCGAGTGATGTATTGCCGGCTTGCAATTCCGCGCTGACCGGAAAGATCAAGGGGTCGACAAATATATCATCCAGCTCAACACCAATTGTTGTCAGTAGTTCAATTAGTTGAACGCCAAGATCGTGTCTTTTATCAGCATTTTTCGATATTCCGCTGTCATCAATTGTCAGGGCAATGACCCGGGGCTTGTATTCGGCAACCAGAGGGATAATAGCGTCGCGGCGTTCGACCTCCATATTGATCGAGTTCATCAGCGCCCGCCCTTTGTGCACTTTGAAGCCTGCCTCAAGAGCTGCCGGGTTGGCGCTGTCAATGGCAATCAGAGCCTCAGGTATCTCGCCCTGAATGAGTTCGATAACCCAGACCATGACTTCGGCTTCCTTTGCTCGCATCATGGCTGTGTTGACATCGATATAGGCGGATCCGGCTTCCCATTGCCGCCGTGCTTCGTTCAGCAAGAATGCCTCATCGCGAGCCTCGAGCGCCGCGGTAATCGGCTTTCTGGTGCTGTTGATCCGCTCTCCGACAACGATCATCTGGCGTACTCTCCAAATGGCAGGTTAGTCTAGTGGCCAAGGGCTTATCCCCTGGCGACGGCCACCTGCCGGTTCACTCCCATAAGTCCGTCAAGCTTGACAACCGCGTCCTGCGCGTCAAAACCAACCGCATCAGCCCCGATCTCATCGGCGAACTCCTGCGTGACCGGACAACCGCCAACGATAACCTTGATCTTGTCACGCATCCCGACCTCTTTGAGCTTTTCAATCACTTCGCCCATAGTCATCAGAGGCAGAGTTAAAAGCGTGGACATGCCCAGCACATCGGCATTGTTATCCTTCAACGCCTGAATGAATGTATCAATATCAACGTCAATGCCGATATCGACCACATTGTAGCCATTGGCCTGCAAAACCGCAGCAACCACGGATTTGCCGATGTCGTGGATGTCACCCTTGATAGTGCCGATGACGATGGTGCCGTGCGACATGCGTTTTGAACCGCTTTCCCTAATCTTTTCATCAAGAATGGCGGCTCCCATTTTCATCGTATCGGCTGCCATCGCAAGTTCGGGCAGGAAGATGACACCTGCGCCAAAGTCGACACCGACCTGATTAATGCCTTTGGCCAGACCTTTTTCAACTGCTTCCAAGGGATCAACCCCTGCTTCAAGCCCGTCATTGACCAGCCGAACACAGTCTTCGTCTTCACCATCGATTACGCTGTCGGCCAGCGCATCAAAATAGGCTTCATCGATTGTGATTGCCATGATCCTGTCTCCCCTGTCTCAGCCCAGGTCACGTTTCAGGCAATGTGCCAGATAATCATCCAGCTCCTGCTGGATTTCAGGCGCGACCGGTGATTGGTGATTGTCAAGAATATCAAGCGCTTTGGCTTTGGCCTTTTCCTGCAACTCAACATGCCCTCGTTCCCAACTCTCAAAGAACTCTTTGTTTGAAAGTTCTGGTATATAGAATTCCTTGCGGAACCAGTTGCGGGTATGTTTTTCCTTCATGTAGCTGCCCGGTAGCGGGCCAACCTTGAGGATTGTGTCAACAGAAAGACGTTCCTCATCGACGACGATCCCTTTGAGGTATTCGCCAATATATTCCACCATTTCGTTTTCTAGTACCATTTCCGGCCAGGACACGAGATTGAAACCTGCAGTACCGCCCAGATCAATGACCCAACTCAATCCTGCCAATGCATAGTTGTAGTTTTTAAGTGCCTTTTCAAACGCGGATTGCTGATCAAACTCGCAGGCATCGCTCATGCCAAAGCCGACAACGGGAATGTTGTGATACTTGGCCATCGCTGCAATGCCACCGCCGTTGATACCATATTCAGGAGTGCCACAAGCCCAGAGCCCGGTGCGCATGTCCATCGCCGGGTTGAAAGAGCAAAATGCCAGCGGATGCCCCGGCTTGTAGCTTTGCGCCTGAACCACAAGTGCATAAATCTCGACCATGCACTGCACCAGCATCCCGGCGCGGGTAGCGGGACCAGTAGCCCCACCCATCAGCGCGCTCTCAATTGAAAGCGGGGTTCCAGAATCGCAAAAGCCGATCAGCCAGTCCGTATAGTGAACATCGATTACCCGAGGCGGATTGACCACTACATGACCCAGCATATGAGGCTTGGCACGCATTTCCTCTTCTCCGCCAGCCGCAATCTGCCACATTTTGATCAGATCGGCGACCTCGTGCTCGGCGCCAGTGTTGTAAACCCAGGTGCCTGGCTTGTTGGTATGTTTCATCCATTCAGCCGTTAGTATCTGCGAGTTGCAGATCATCTCTTCGTCGAAAAGCCACATCACTGGCTTGTAAAGTCCGTGCACGTTTTCCAGCGCATCCGCCATCAAAGTGCCATCAATTGCATCCTGGCGCGTAACCTTGCGCCGCTCGCCGGTGCGGATATCGTCAATATAGCGCCCCGTGACCGTACAAAAATGCACCTCGCCCGTCCCGATCGAGCAATCCTTTGTTGGGTCATCGCGCCCATGAAGGGTGAAACTGCTGGGGCAGGTTTTCAGCGCTGCCATCACAGCCTTCTCAGGTATCTTGACCAACTGGCGATCGTTTTCCAGCGTGCAACCTACTGCTTCAAACATCTTGGCGGCACGTTCATCATCGCAACGCACCCCACCTTCCTGAAGTACTCGGATGGCCGCATCGTGCACCATCCCGCATTCTTCAGGCGTAATTGGATGGGCCGAACCCACAAGTTTTCCGGAAAATCCCTTCACGACATCACCACAACTTTCTGGACAGGTCACCTGCCATTAGTTTCGCTGTGATTGAGTTTGGTGCGCCCGCCATCTCTGCCATGTTAGGCTCTGATCGCAATGCGATGAGAGCGGCAGATCGGCCAGAAATGCTCAGGCATTTTGATGTCTCAAGGTACATACACAGCTATTGCGTGAAAACATGACACTGTAACTTGATTAATCAAAATTCCATTTTTTCTTATATTGGATAATCTTTGTGCATTCAATGCAAACCGCTCCTACTTCAAGCAGACGCAGAAAATACTCTCATCGCCGACTTTTTCAACATGGCGTAATACCTGGTTGGTGCGAGCCTGATGACGGTGCGTGGCTTGTTATGCTGCGCTTTGGCAAGCACGAAGGAGAAAGCCGATGAAGACCTATATTGGACTGGACGTGTCACTGAAGGAAACTTCGATCTGTATCGTGGATGAGACAGGCGTGGCAGTGAAGGAGGGAGTGGTTCCGTCTGACCCTGACCGAATTGCT
>JAAEOH010000062.1 GCA_024244645.1 Hyphomicrobiales bacterium | reverse complement strand
TGATCGTGCCGATCGCGATGGAAGAAAAGCTTCGCTTCGCCATCCGTGAAGGCGGCCGCACCGTCGGCGCCGGCATTGTCGCAAGCATCACTGAATAGACCACAAAATACGCAAACGCGCCGGTTCGCCCCGGCGCGTTTTGCAAAACCGGCGGCACTGATCCGCAAAGACAACGAATTTTGGACTGACTGTCAGTTCTTAAGCTAAGGATAAGTCGAATGAACGGCCAGAATATCCGTATCCGCCTCAAGGCGTTTGATCATCGGATTCTCGATGCCTCCACGCGTGAAATCGTGTCGACGGCCAAGCGCACGGGCGCGAGTGTGCGCGGACCTGTTCCGCTCCCCACACGGATTGAAAAATTCACGGTCAACCGGTCGCCGCACATCGACAAAAAAAGCCGCGAACAGTTCGAGATGCGCACTCACAAGCGGCTGCTCGATATTGTTGATCCGACACCCCAGACGGTTGACGCGCTCATGAAGCTCGATTTGGCTGCCGGTGTTGATGTGGAAATCAAGCTTTAAATAAGCGGTCTCTGGGGCTGGTTGCGAAAAACCGATACGGGACCTTCGCGCAAGACCAGACCCAAACTACGACAAGGACGAACCAATGCGTTCAGGTGTGATAGCACAGAAAGTGGGAATGACCCGGGTCTACAATGACGCCGGCGAGCATGTTCCGGTGACAGTATTACGTCTCCAGAACTGCCAGGTCGTCGCCCAGCGTACAGAAGATAAGAACGGTTATACCGCAGTTCAGCTCGGGGTTGGTCTTGCCAAGGCAAAGAACACCACCAAGGCAATGCGCGGTCACTTCGCCGCTGCCAAGGTCGAGCCGAAGGCAAAACTGGCCGAGTTCCGCGTGAGCACCGACAACATGCTTGACATCGGTGCGGAAATCACTGCCGAACACTTTGTGTCGGGTCAGCTTGTCGATGTCACCGGCACAACGGTCGGCAAGGGCTTTGCCGGCGCCATGAAGCGGCATAATTTTGCCGGCCTTAGCGCCACGCACGGTGTTTCGATTTCGCACCGTTCGCATGGTTCGACCGGTCAGTGTCAGGACCCGGGCAAGGTTTTCAAGGGCAAGAAAATGGCTGGTCACATGGGCAACACCCGCGTCACCACGCAGAACCTTGAAATCGTGTCGACCGACAACGACCGCGGATTGATCCTCGTAAAAGGCGCGGTTCCCGGCTCCAAGGGGTCCTGGATCATCGTCAGGGATGCAATCAAGGCTCCTGTACCGGACAATGCTCCGAAACCTGCCGGTCTGCGCGCAGCAGCTGCCGCCGCCGTTGAGCAGGCCCCGGCCGAAGAAGTTAGTGAGGGAGCCGAGTAATGGACCTTAAGGTAACAACCCTCGAAGGGAAGGCCGCTGGCAAGATATCGCTGTCCGACAGCGTGTTCGGCCTTGAGCCGCGCCAGGATATCCTTCAGCGCATGGTCCGCTGGCAGCTTGCACGCAAGCAGCAGGGATCTCACAAGACCAAGGGCCGTTCGGAGATCAACCTCACCGGCGCCAAGATGTTCCGCCAGAAGGGCACGGGCCGCGCCCGTCACTCTTCGGCTCGGGCACCGCAGTTCCGTGGTGGTGGTAAGGCACATGGTCCGGTTGTTCGCAGCCACGAACATGGTCTGCCGAAAAAAGTTCGCGCCCTTGCGCTGCGCCATGCGCTTTCTGTAAAGCTGCGCGATGAAAGCCTGATCGTCGTCGACGAACTGGCCGCAAAGGAAGCAAAGACCAAGAAGCTGACCGGCTCCCTCGAAAAGCTCGGCCTCTCGAATGCCTTGTTCATCGGTGGCCCGGAGCTGGACAGCAATTTCAAGCTCGCCGCACAGAACATTCCCAACGTGGATGTGCTGCCGGTTCAGGGCATCAATGTTTACGACATTCTGCGCCGTGGAACGCTGGTTCTTTCCAAGGCCGCGGTTGAAGCTCTCGAGGAGCGGTTCAAATGACGGATCTTCGCCACTACGACGTGATTACCTCGCCGGTGATCACTGAAAAATCGACGTTGGTCTCTGACCAGAACCAGGTCGTTTTCAACGTTGCCAAAACCGCAACGAAGACGGAAATCAAGGCCGCTGTCGAAGCGCTGTTCGGCGTCAAGGTCAAGGCAGTCAACACGCTCGTTCGCAAGGGCAAGATGAAGCGGTTCCGCGGCACCATCGGTCGGCAGAGCGATGTCAAGAAGGCAATTGTCACTCTGGTCGACGGCGAGTCCGTTGACGTGACAACCGGTCTCTGACGGCAAGCCCAGAAGAAAGAAGAAGACAAATGGCACTGAAATCTTTCAATCCGACGACACCCAGCCAGCGACAGCTGGTTATTGTTGAGCGCTCGGGACTTTACAAGGGCAAGCCGGTCAAAGCTCTGACAGAAGGCCTTTCATCCAAGGGTGGACGCAACAACGCTGGTCGCATGACTGTGCGCCATCGCGGCGGCGGTCATAAGCGGACCTATCGTGTGATTGACTTCAAGCGCCGCAAGTTTGATGTCGAAGGCACGGTTGAGCGTCTTGAGTACGACCCCAACCGCACGGCGTTCATTGCGCTTGTGAAATATGACGATGGTGAGCTGGCCTACATCCTGGCCCCGCAGCGTCTGTCGGAAGGCGACAAGGTCATCGCATCGCAGTCCGCTGTGGACGTCAAACCCGGCAATGCCATGCCGATGCAGTCCATGCCTGTTGGCACGATCATTCACAATGTTGAAATGAAGCCAGGCAAGGGCGGTCAGATTGCCCGTTCCGCCGGCACATATGTCCAGCTTGTCGGTCGTGACCAGGGAATGGCGATCCTGCGCCTCAACTCCGGTGAGCAGCGCCTGGTTCCTGGCAGCTGCATGGCGACCGTTGGTGCGGTTTCCAACCCGGACAATTCCAACCGCAACGACGGCAAGGCCGGCCGCACACGCTGGCTGGGCAAGCGCCCGAGCGTACGCGGTGTTGTCATGAACCCGATCGACCACCCGCACGGTGGTGGTGAGGGACGTTCATCCGGCGGTCGTCACCCGGTCACCCCTTGGGGCAAGCCGACCAAAGGCAAGCGTACGCGGTCGAACAAGTCGACCGACAAGTTCATTATGCGCTCCCGTCATCAGCGCAAGAAGTAAGAGAGGAAGTCTCAAGTGGCTCGTTCAGTTTGGAAAGGTCCGTTTGTTGACGGCTATCTTCTCAACAAGGCTGAGAAGGTGCGCGAAAGCGGTCGTAACGAGGTAATCAAGACGTGGAGCCGCCGCTCTACGATCCTGCCTCAGTTCGTTGGCCTGACTTTCGGCGTCTACAACGGAAGCAAACATATCCCGGTATCCGTGTCGGAAGACATGGTGGGACAAAAACTCGGTGAATTTTCCCCGACCCGGACCTATTACGGTCACGGTGCGGACAAGAAAGCGAAGAGGAAATAGCAATGGGCAAGGCCAAGGCCGAGCGCAGGCTGAAGGATAACGAGGCACGAGCTGTTGCTCGTACTATTCGCGTTAGCCCGCAAAAGCTCAATCTCGTGGCATCCATGATCCGCGGTAAGAAGGTCGAACGCGCCCTGGCGGATCTGGAATTTTCGCGCAAGCGTATTTCGGAAACCGTCAAGAAGACGCTGGAATCTGCGATTGCCAATGCCGAGAACAACCATGATCTCGATGTGGACACTCTGATCGTCGCCGAAGCATTTGTCGGCAAGTCGATCGTCATGAAGCGTTTTCGCGCACGTGGCCGTGGTCGTGCATCGCGGATAGAAAAACCATTTTCTCATCTCACGATCGTCGTTCGTGAAGCCGAGGAAAAAGAGGAGGCCGCGTAATGGGTCAGAAGATTAATCCAATCGGCTTTCGTCTTGGCATCAACCGCACCTGGGATTCACGTTGGTTCGCCGAAAAGGGCGAATATGGCGATCTGCTCCAGGAAGACCTGAAGATCCGCGACTACCTGACCAAGGAACTTAAGCAGGCCGCTATTTCCAAGGTTGTGATTGAGCGTCCGCACAAGAAGTGCCGCGTCTCCATTCATTCTGCACGTCCGGGTCTGATCATCGGCAAGAAGGGTGCGGATATCGAAAAGCTGCGCCGCAAGCTGTCGGTCATGACCAATTCCGAGACGCACCTCAACATTGTTGAAGTGCGCAAGCCGGAGATCGACGCGACGCTGGTTGCGCAGTCCATCGCTCAGCAGCTGGAGCGCCGCGTTGCGTTCCGCCGTGCGATGAAGCGGGCTGTTCAGTCGGCCATGCGGCTTGGCGCTGAAGGTATCCGCATCACCTGTGGCGGCCGTCTGGGCGGAGCGGAAATTGCGCGTACGGAATGGTATCGCGAAGGTCGCGTACCGCTTCACACACTGCGTGCCGACATCGACTACGGTACTGCCGAAGCACACACCGCCTACGGTGTTTGCGGCATCAAGGTCTGGATCTTCAAGGGAGAAATCCTTGAGCATGACCCGATGGCATCGGAACGCCGTGCAACGGAAAATGACAATCAGAGCAGCGGTGGTCGCCGCCGCGAAAACGCGTAAGTTTTTGCGCGGTAAGTCAGTTCGGAGAATAAAAAAATGTTGCAGCCAAAGCGTACGAAGTTCCGCAAGCAGCACAAAGGCCGTATCAAGGGCGTAGCACCCGGTGGAACGTCGCTGACCTTTGGTTCCTACGGTCTAAAAGCCAAGGAACCGGATCGTGTCAATGCGCGTCAGATCGAAGCTGCCCGTCGTGCGATCACCCGTCACATGAAGCGTGCGGGGCGTGTGTGGATCCGCATCTTTCCCGATACGCCGGTCACCTCGAAGCCGACCGAAGTGCGCATGGGTAAGGGCAAGGGTGCCGTAGAGTATTGGGCCGCCAAGGTGAAGCCTGGACGTATCATGTTTGAAATTGACGGCGTCAGCGAAGACATTGCCCGCGAAGCTCTGCGCCTCGGCGCGGCCAAGCTCTCGGTCAAGACGCGCTTCGTCCAGCGTATTGCAGAGTAGGAAGACAGACCATGAAAGCCGCAGACACCCGCGCCATGAGCGTCGACCAGCTAAGTGATGAGCTTGCCAAGCTGAAGAAAGAGCAGTTCAACCTGCGTTTCCAGAAGGCAACCGGCCAGCTGGAAAAGACGTCACGCGTCAAGGAAGTCCGTCGCGATATCGCTCGCGTCAAGACAATTGCCCGCCAGAAGGCGGCAGAAGCCAAGGCCTAAGGACCAATAAAATGCCAAAACGCATTCTGCAGGGCACAGTCGTAAGCGACAAGAGCGACAAGACCATTGTTGTCAAAGTCGAGCGCCGTTTCGCCCACCCGATGTTCAAGAAGACCGTGCGCCGTTCCAAAAAGTACAAGGCACACGATGAAAGCAACACATTCAAGACCGGCGACACGGTTTCCATCCAGGAATGCGCGCCGATCTCGAAGGACAAACGCTGGACGGTAGTCGCCGAATAGGCCCGTCCGCAACTGGAAGAATAATTTCCGGGTTCATTTTGATGTCCCGGGTTAGTTAGAGAAGGCGGTCTGACATGATTCAGATGCAAACAAACCTCGACGTCGCCGACAATTCCGGCGCCCGTCGTGTCATGTGCATCAAGGTGCTGGGCGGCTCGAAGCGGAAATACGCCTCGGTTGGGGACATTATTGTTGTCTCCGTGAAGGAAGCCATTCCGCGCGGCCGCGTCAAAAAGGGCGACGTTATGAGAGCGGTAGTGGTTCGCACTGCCAAGGACATCCGCCGTGCGGATGGCAGCGTCATTCGTTTTGACAAGAATGCAGCAGTCCTGGTCGACAACAAGAAAGAGCCGATCGGCACCCGTATCTTCGGACCGGTTCCGCGCGAACTCCGCGCCAAGAGCCACATGAAGATCATCTCGCTGGCTCCTGAAGTGCTGTAAGGAGATTACGATGCAAAAGATCCGTAGAGGCGACAGCGTCGTTGTTCTGGCTGGTAAGGACAAAGGTCGTACCGGCGAAGTTATACAGGTGATGCCCAAGGAAAACCGGGCCCTGGTTCGCGGTATCAACATGGTCAAGCGCCATCAGCGCCAGACCCAGACCGAACAGGCAGGCATCATCAACAAGGAAGCGTCCGTGCACCTTTCCAACCTGGCGGTCGCAGATGGCGACGGCAAGCCGACCCGCGTCGGCATCCGGGTCAACAAGGACGGCACCAAGGTTCGCGTAGCAAAGCGTTCAGGAGATGTGATCGATGGCTGAGGCAAATTACGAGCCACGGCTCAAAACTGAATATGGTGAGCGTATCCGCAATGCCATGATGGAGAAATTCTCCTACGGCAATGTCATGCAAATACCCCGCGTTGAAAAAATCGTCATCAATATGGGTGTAGGCGAGGCGACTGCCGACTCGAAGAAACCTGCAGTCGCGGCCGAGGATCTGGCGGCAATTGCCGGACAGAAGCCGGTTATCACCCACGCCCGCAAGTCGATTGCAGGCTTCAAGGTTCGCGAAGAAATGCCGCTTGGTGCAAAGGTGACGCTGCGTCAGGCGCGCATGTACGAATTCATGGATCGTCTGGTCAACGTTGCGTTGCCCCGTGTTCGTGACTTCCGGGGTCTCAACCCCAAAAGCTTTGACGGTCATGGCAATTTTGCCATGGGTATCAAAGAGCACATTGTGTTCCCGGAGATCAACTACGACAAGGTCGATCAGATTTGGGGCATGGATATCATCGTTTGTACGACCGCTAAGACGGACGACGAAGCCCGGGCTCTGCTGGCAGAGTTCAACTTCCCGTTCCGGCAGTAACGGCAAGCGTAGAGAGGATATTTGACATGGCTAAGGTTAGCGCAGTCGAAAAGAACAAACGCCGCCGCAAGACGGTTGCACTGCATGCCGAAAAGCGTGCTGCGCTCAAGGCGATTATAAAGAATCAGGAAACGCCGATCGAAGAGCGTTTCAAAGCGACACTGAAGCTCGCCGAATTGCCACGCGACGGTTCCATGACCCGCGTTCGTAACCGTTGCGAAGTGTCCGGCCGTCCACGTGCGTATTATCGCAAACTGAAAATGTCCCGTATCGCGCTGCGTGAACTTGGTTCGCTCGGCAAGGTTCCGGGCGTCGTCAAGTCCAGCTGGTAAGGAGACAGGCAAATGGCTATGACTGATCCGCTGGGCGATATGCTCACCCGTATCCGCAATGCGACCGGACGTCGTAAATCGACTGTCTCGACGCCGGCTTCAAAGCTGCGCGCACGCGTTCTCGACGTGCTGCAGTCTGAAGGCTATATCCGCGGATATTCCGAAGTCAGTTACGACAATGGAAAGTCCGAGATCAACATCGAGTTGAAATACTACGAAGGCGCGCCGGTTATCCGCGAGATTGCTCGCGTTTCCAAGCCGGGCCGCCGTGTATATGTCTCGGTCAGGTCCATTCCGCAGGTCGCGAACGGCCTCGGCATTTCTATCCTTTCGACCCCGAAAGGTGTGATGGCCGATCACGCGGCGCGCGAACAGAATGTAGGTGGTGAGGTTCTCTGTCACATCTTCTGATGTGGCGGGTCCTCCATAACGGTCAGACAGGTTTGAAAAATGTCTCGTATCGGTAAAAAACCCGTTCAAGTTCCCGCAGGCGTTACAGCGACTGTCGAGGGACAGAAGGTCACCGCCAAGGGACCAAAGGGTGAACTGAGCTTGGTCGTCAACGACGAAGTTCTTGTTAAGCTGGAAGAAAATGAAGTCGTTATCTCTCCGGCCGATGAATCGAAAGACGCACGCTCCAAATGGGGCATGTCGCGCACCCTGATCGAAAACATCGTCAACGGTGTTTCGAACGGCTTTGAGCGGCGTCTCGAGATCAACGGCGTTGGATATCGTGCATTCATGCAGGGCAAGAACCTGCAGCTTGCATTGGGCCTCAGTCACGACGTTGTCTATGAAGCACCTGAGGGCATTACGCTTGCCTGTCCGAAGCCGACGGAAATCGTCGTCACCGGCATCGACAAGCAGCGTGTCGGCCAGGTTGCCTCGGAGATTCGCGGCTTCCGCAAGCCCGAGCCTTACAAGGGCAAGGGTGTCAAATATGCCGATGAGCGGATTGTCCGCAAAGAAGGCAAGAAGAAGTAAGGATTACGCAAAATGGCTAGCAGGAAAGAAACACTTGTGCGTCGTGCAGCGCGTGTCCGCCGCCAGGTCAAGTCCGTTGCAAACGGTCGTCCGCGCCTGTCGGTTCATCGTTCGTCAAAGAACATCTATGCACAGATCATCGATGATGTTGCCGGCAACACGATCGTCGCCGCCTCTACGCTCGATGCCGGTCTGCGCAAAAAGCTGAAAACCGGTGCGGATACAGATGCTGCAGCGGCTGTCGGCAAGCTCGTCGCAGAACGTGCGTCGAAGGCCGGTGTCAAGGACGTTGTCTTTGATCGCGGCGCATTCATCTATCACGGCCGTATCAAAGCGCTGGCGGATGCTGCGCGCGAGAACGGACTTACATTTTAATCAACTGCCTGTTGCACCCGTAAAAGAAAAAGGACAAGGACAATGGCAAGAGAATCACGCCGCGACAATCGCGGCAGGGACGACGACCGCGACAGTGAATTTGTCGACAAGCTCGTCCACATCAACCGCGTAGCCAAGGTCGTCAAGGGCGGCCGGCGTTTCGGCTTTGCAGCCCTGGTTGTCGTCGGTGACCAAAAGGGTCGTGTCGGCTTTGGCCATGGCAAGGCACGTGAAGTGCCTGAAGCAATCCGCAAGGCAACGGAAGCTGCCAAGCGCAACATGATTTTTGTTCCGCTGCGCTCCGGCCGTACGCTGCACCACGATGTGCACGGACGTCACGGCGCCGGCAAGGTGCTTCTGCGTTCGGCAAAGGCCGGTACCGGAATCATCGCCGGTGGACCGATGCGCGCCGTTTTCGAAACGCTCGGCATGCAGGACGTCGTTGCGAAATCGACTGGATCGTCGAACCCGTACAACATGGTCCGTGCAACATTCGATGCACTCAAGCACCAGATGCACCCGAAGGACGTCGCTGCCCAGCGCGGCATCAAATACTCGACGCTGCAGGCACGCCGTTCGTCAATCATCGGCAATGAAGAGTAGGGAAGCGGTTCGTTATGGCTGACAAGAAGACAGGCAAAACGGTTACCGTCGAGCAGATCGGTAGCCCAATTCGTCGCCCCGTTGATCAGCGCCAGACGCTGGTTGGACTTGGTCTCAACAAAATGCATCGCCGCCGCACCCTGGAAGATACGCCTTCCGTGCGTGGCATGATCCGCAAGGTAAGTCACCTCGTGCGCGTCGTAGACGAAGGCTGAGGGGAGTTTGAATTATGAAACTGAATGAACTTCGTGACAATGACGGCGCCACCAAAAGCCGCAAGCGCATCGGCCGGGGTATCGGTTCCGGCAAGGGCAAGACCGGTGGTCGCGGCGTCAATGGTCAGAAATCCCGCTCGGGCGTCGCCATCAATGGATTTGAAGGCGGGCAGATGCCAATCTACCGTCGTCTTCCCAAGCGCGGCTTCAACAACATCTTTGCCAAGGACTTCAATGTCGTTTCGCTCGGCCGTCTGCAGACCGCCGTCGACGCCAAGAAGCTGGATGCCAAGAAGGTCGTTGATGCCACAGCCCTCAAGGCTGCGGGCGTTATTCGCCGTGAAAAAGACGGCGTTCGCGTCCTGTCTGACGGCGAGCTGAAGGCAAAGCTTAAGCTGGAAGTCGCCGGTGCATCCAAAACGGCGATCGAAAAAATTGAAAAAGCAGGCGGCACGGTCAAGGTTCTCGCCACAGCGGCGGAGGCTGCTGAATAACCAATTTTTGGCCCGTTGTGATTTGCAATGGGCCCGTTTGTTCCCATATGGATGACACATCAAGTGATCCCGATGGGATATGAACGGCGGGACGCCCGCCCGATTGGCACAAAGTGCTATTGTACGGGCGTCTGAAGAATAGAAAATGTGACCTGTTCCGGCTTCGGTTTGAGTCGACCAAGTATCAGGGAACAGATCTCGCGGAGATTTCGTATGGCATCTGCAGCCGAGCAACTTGCAGCCAATCTGAACTTTTCAGCCTTTGCGAAAGCCGAGGATCTCAAAAAGCGCATCTGGTTTACCCTTGGTGCGCTTTTGATCTATCGGCTGGGCACCTATATTCCGCTGCCGGGCATCAACCCGGAAGCGTTTGCCCGGGCATTTGAGTCGCAGGCCGGAGGTGTTCTGGGGCTGTTCAACATGTTTGCTGGCGGCGCCGTCGAGCGCATGGCGATCTTCGCGCTGGGCATCATGCCCTATATTTCAGCCTCCATCATCATGCAGCTCATGACCTCTGTCGTTCCGACACTTGAGCAGTTGAAAAAGGAAGGCGAGCAGGGCCGAAAGGTCATCAACCAGTACACTCGCTATGGTACGGTTATTCTTGCCACGCTGCAGGCCTATGGCATTGCCGTGGGCCTGGATACCAGCGAAAGCGGAATTGTTACCGATCCGGGCTGGTTCTTCCGCATATCCTGCGTGGTTACACTTGTTGGCGGCACAATGTTCCTGATGTGGCTTGGTGAGCAGATCACCGCGCGCGGCATCGGCAACGGCATCTCGCTGATCATTTTTGCAGGCATTGTGGCAGCGCTTCCGGGTGCCGTGGCTCAGATGCTCGAACTTGGCCGAACCGGTACGCTCTCGGCCGGCCTGATCATCATGGTGATTGTCGTTGCCATCGCAGTGATTGCCTTCATCGTTTTCGTTGAAAGGGCGCAGCGACGGCTGCTGATCCAGTATCCGAAGCGACAGGTCGGCAACCGGATGTTCCAGGGCGATTCATCGCACCTGCCGCTGAAGCTGAACACCGCCGGTGTCATTCCGCCGATCTTTGCTTCGTCACTGCTGTTGCTGCCCACAACATTGGCCGGCTTTTCAAATACAACGAACCTGCCGGATTGGGCGACGGCCGTCCTGGCGACCCTCGGGCATGGGCAGCCGCTCTACATGGTTTTCTATGCCGCGATGATCGGTTTCTTCGCGTTCTTCTATACGGCGGTCGTATTCAATCCAAAGGACACGGCGGATAATCTGAAGAGCCACGGTGGCTTTATCCCGGGTATCCGTCCTGGCGAACGCACGGCCGAGTATATCGACTACGTGCTGACGCGCATCACGGTTGTTGGCGCGCTCTATCTTGTCTTTGTCTGTCTTCTGCCGGAGATTTTGATCGCACGAACCGGCATCCCATTCTATCTCGGCGGCACCTCGTTGCTTATTGTTGTCAGCGTTACGCTCGACACCGTTGCGCAGGTCCAGGGTCACCTGATCGCGCAGCAATATGAGGGGCTGATCAAGAAGTCGAAACTTCGGGGAGGAAAGAGGGGACGATGAGATTGATTTTGCTTGGCCCTCCAGGCGCAGGGAAGGGGACACAGGCTCAGCGGCTGGTGGATGAACATGGCATTCCTCAGCTGTCGACCGGAGACATGCTACGTTCGGCCGTAGCCGGCGGAACGGAAGTTGGCCTTCGCGCCAAGGCGGTGATGGATGCCGGCAAGCTGGTCTCGGACGATATCGTCAACGCGATCGTGTCCGAACGCCTCGATCAGCCCGATTGCCAGGCAGGTTTCATACTCGACGGATTTCCGCGCACGCTTGTCCAGGCCGATGCTACGGAAAAGATGCTGGCGTCCAAGAACATGGCTCTGTCCTGTGTTCTCGAACTGCGGGTCGATGACGATGTCCTGGTCGATCGTATCGGCGGACGCTATACCTGCGCAAATTGCGGCGCCGGTTATCACGACGAGAACCTGAAGCCCGCCACGGAAGGCGTGTGCGACAAGTGCGGTTCGACGGAGTTCAACCGCAGACCGGACGACAACCCGGAAACGGTTCGCACGCGACTGCAGGCCTACTATAAGGAAACGTCCCCGTTGCTCGGGTACTATTACGCAAAGGGGCTTCTAAAGCCGGTGGACGGCATGGCGAAGATTGACGCTGTTACCGCCCAGATAGACGACGTTCTGTCCTCTTTGTGAGGCATAGGAGCAGATTTTCGGCAAAATTACATAATTGCGCCGAAATTAGGCATTTGGACTGTTGACGATGGTGCATCGAGTCCGATAGAAACCGGCCAATTCGAGATTGTCAGCGATTGGCGCGGTTTTCGAAAGAGAGAACCGGGCTGGTCGCTTATACATGTCCCGACTATCTGAAACTCGCAGCTTACCGGCTGCACATTGAACCAGTCAGGCCTATCGGCTTGGAAGGCAAGGAGAACAGACGTGGCCCGTATTGCTGGCGTCAACATTCCAACGAACAAGCGCGTTGTCATCGCGCTGCAGTATATTCATGGAATCGGCGCAACCCACGCCAAGGAAATCACCGAGAAAGTTGGTATTCCCGCCGAGCGCCGGGTCAACGAACTTTCGGATGCTGAAGTCATTCAGGTTCGCGAGGCGATCGACCGCGACTATCAGGTCGAAGGTGACCTTCGCCGTGAGACTGCAATGAACATCAAGCGTCTCATGGACCTGGGCTGCTACCGTGGTCTGCGTCACCGTCGCAACCTTCCGGTTCGCGGTCAGCGCACGCACACGAACGCTCGCACCCGCAAGGGCCCTGCAAAGGCAATCGCAGGCAAGAAGAAATAAGCAACCGGTTGTTTTCCGGTTTGGGTCGGCTCCTTTACGGGTAAGCCGGCCTTTTGCGTAAGAATGGTTGGGGCTAAGCCCCATCCGGTGGAGCCGCTGGAATTACGGCGGTGTAGAGATCGATGAAAGGGTCGTAATGGCAAAAGAAGCCACACGCGTTCGCCGTCGCGAGCGCAAGAATATCTCGTCGGGTGTAGCCCACGTGAATTCTACATTTAACAACACCATGATCACCATCACCGACGCGCAGGGCAACGCAATTGCCTGGTCGTCCGCCGGTGCCAAGGGCTTCAAGGGTTCGCGCAAATCGACGCCGTTCGCGGCTCAGATCGCTGCCGAAGACTGTGCGAAGAAAGCCCAGGAACATGGTATGAAATCGCTTGAAGTCGAAGTTTGCGGTCCGGGTTCGGGTCGTGAGTCCGCATTGCGTGCGCTTCAGGCCGCAGGATTTACAATCACGTCCATACGCGATGTGACGCCTATTCCGCACAATGGCTGCCGTCCGCGCAAAAAGCGGCGCGTCTAAAGTGTGATTCAACTGCCGAAGAGCGGTTCGCCGCTCCTCTTGGCTCTCCAGCTCTGTTGCCACGATTGAATGGTGGTAAGGAACGGAAGGTAATACGACATGATCCAGAAAAACTGGCAGGAACTCATCAAGCCGAACAAGATCGAGTTTTCGGCAACCGGTCGCACCAAGGCCACTTTGGTCGCTGAGCCGCTTGAGCGCGGCTTCGGTCTGACGCTGGGTAATGCCCTTCGCCGTGTTCTTTTGTCATCGCTGCGCGGCGCTGCCGTGATGGCCGTGCAGATCGACGGCGTCCTGCATGAATTCTCTTCGATCCCCGGAGTTCGCGAAGACGTTACGGATATCGTGCTGAACATCAAGGAAATCGCCATCGGCATGGAAGGTGACGAGCCCAAGCGCATGGTTGTGCGCAAGCAGGGTCCGGGCACCGTATTGGCCGGTGATATCCAGACGGTCGGCGATATCGAGATCCTCAACCCCGAGCATGTTATCTGCACGCTCGATGAGGGCGCTGAAATTCGCATGGAATTCACAGTCCAGAACGGCAAGGGTTATGTGCCGGCAGATCGCAACCGCGCAGAAGACGCACCGATCGGCCTTATTCCGGTCGACAGCCTCTACTCGCCGGTCAAGAAGGTCTCCTACAAGGTTGAAAACACCCGTGAGGGACAGGTTCTCGATTATGACCGTCTGAGCATGACGCTTGAAACCGACGGCTCTGTTTCCGGTGAAGATGCGATCGCTTTTGCGGCCCGCATTCTGCAGGACCAGCTCGGCGTATTCATCAACTTCGATGAGCCGCAGAAGGAAGTTGAAGAAGTTCAGGCGACCGAGCTTGCCTTCAATCCCGCGCTTCTGAAGAAAGTCGACGAACTGGAACTTTCAGTCCGCTCGGCCAACTGTCTGAAGAACGACAACATCGTTTACATCGGCGATCTCATTCAGAAGACCGAAGCAGAAATGCTGCGCACCCCGAACTTTGGCCGTAAGTCGCTGAACGAAATCAAGGAAGTTCTGGCATCCATGGGTCTCCATCTCGGAATGGAAGTTCCCGCATGGCCTCCGGAAAATATCGAAGATCTCGCCAAGCGCTACGAGGATCAATACTAATCGAACCCGCGGGCACTGCCCGCATTGAAGGAGAAGGCTCATGCGCCACCGGAAGTCAGGCCGCAAGCTGAACCGGACATCAAGCCATCGCAAGGCAATGTTTGCCAATATGGCCGCGTCCGTCATTGAACACGAACAGATCGTGACGACCCTGCCGAAGGCTAAGGAAATCCGTCCGATCGTCGAGAAGCTCGTGACCCTCGGCAAGCGCGGCGACCTGCACGCCCGCCGTCAGGCGATCTCCAAGATCCGTGACGTCGAAATGGTCCGCAAGCTGTTCGACACGATCGCAACCCGTTACGCCGATCGTCATGGCGGATACATCCGCATCATGAAGGCCGGTTTCCGCAAGGGCGACAATGCGCCGCTCGCCGTTGTCGAATTCGTTGACCGCGACGTCGACGCCAGAGGCGCAAAAGATCTTGCACGCGTTGAGGCCGAGGCCGGCGACGAAAACGAAGCAGCATAAGAACTGCGACATTTGAAATTGTTGAGGCCGGGCATTGCCCGGCCTTTTTTTGTCAGTTCGATGGTCTGATTCCTGGTGACAATAATCTCTCGTTATTCCTGAAAGCACTTCAGATCACATCAGGGCCTTTTTGATCGGTAAATCGTCCCTATTTGTGTAAAATGCGGATTCGTGCGGAGGATAACAAATGCGCGGAATAAAAATGGCAGGATTGGTGACGCTGGTTGCGGTTTCAATTGGCCTGACAATGTCGATGACAGATGCCAGGGACACATCCGAAAAAGATCGGATGAGGGGCGTCATCTCAGAGATCTTTGGAAAGTCGAAGGGTAAGAGAGACCAGGCGCTGCGCATTGCTCCGCGATCACAGGCCGCGCTGCAGTATTCCTATGCTCCCCTGGTCAAGCTTGCGGCCCCGGCGGTTGTCAACGTCTACGCGGAGCGGATGGTGCGCCAGCGTTCGCCCTTTGCCGGTGACCCGTTCTTCGAACGCTTTTTCGGACAGCGAACGCCGGGGCGCTCGCGTAAGCAAACGTCCCTTGGATCGGGCGTGATTGTCGACCCGTCCGGCATCATCGTGACCAACAACCATGTCATCGATGGTGCCGACGAGATCAAGGTCGCCTTTGCCAACGGTCAAGAATATACCAGCCGTGTCCTCTTGAAGGATAAGCGTGTCGATCTCGCCATCTTGAAAATCGATGGCGACGAGCCCTTTGCGGTTATTGAATACAGCGATTCAGACCGTCTTGAAGTGGGCGATATTCTCCTGGCGATCGGCAATCCGTTCGGTGTCGGACAGACAGTGACCAGCGGTATCGTATCCGCGCTGGCCCGTAACGGTGTAGGTGTGTCGGACTTCGGCTTTTTCATCCAGACGGATGCTGCGATCAATCCGGGCAATTCGGGTGGCGCGCTGATCGATATGAATGGCCGGCTTGTCGGTATAAACACTGCAATCTTTTCCCGTTCCGGCGGCTCCAACGGTATTGGTTTTGCCATCCCTGCAAACATGGTTCGTGCCGTCGTGCAGGCCGCCAAAAGTGGCGAGGACAAGTTTAGCCGGCCTTATATCGGAGCAACGTTTTCGCCGATTACATCTGACATGGCAGAGGCCCTTGGCATGAAACAGGCCTTTGGCGCGATTGTAACGGCCGTCGTTCCGGATGGACCGGCTGATGACGGCGGGCTGCGCGTTGGCGATCTCGTCATCAGCCTCAACGGCCTGACCGTTCACCACCCCGATGCACTCGGTTATCGCCTGGCGACGACCGGTGTCGACAAGATCGCCAAATTGAAAGTTGTCTCGCGCTCGTCGGTCAAAAGCATTTCGATCCGCCTGGCGCCGCCAAGCCAGCGGCAACCAAATGAGGAAGTGCGCCTGACGGGCAGGAGCCCGTTTGCCGGTGCCCTTGTCGCTAATATTGAACCGCAGCTTGCGGAGGAATTGCGTCTCCGCGGCAATGTTTCCGGTGTCATTGTTCTAGACGTTCAACGCGGTTCTCCGGCAAGCCGTTACGGTATCCGGCCGCGCGATATTGTCGTCGCCATCAATGGAGAACGCATAGAGGAAGCGAGCGACATTGTGGCCATTATCGAAGACGATCCTGGTTACTGGCAGTTCGAGATCAACCGCAACGGGCGGCGGTTGCGACAGATGATACGCTAGAGCGTTCCAGACTGATGAATGACCTCTTCGCCACGGTTGCAGACGAAACAGCACAAAAGGCACGGCCGCTTGCGGACCGTCTGCGCCCGCAGTCTTTGAGCGAGGTCTGCGGGCAGGATCATCTCACCGGTGAAGACGGCATTCTGACCAGAATGATTGCGACGGGCTCGCTTGGCTCGATGATTTTCTGGGGTCCGCCGGGAACCGGTAAAACAACGGTCGCCCGTTTGCTGGCGGGTGAAACGGATCTCGCATTTGAACAGATCTCTGCAATCTTTTCTGGTGTCGCCGATCTGAAGAAGGTCTTCGAGGCGGCCCGTGCTCGGCGCATGTCGGGAAAACAGACATTGTTGTTCGTCGACGAGATCCACCGCTTCAACAGAGCGCAGCAGGACAGCTTTCTCCCGGTCATGGAGGACGGCACCGTCATTCTGGTGGGTGCGACCACGGAAAACCCGTCTTTCGAACTCAACGCTGCGCTTCTGTCGCGCGCCAGGGTGCTGACATTCAAGCCGCTCGATGAGCACAGTCTCATGCAACTTCTGAACCGTGCGGAAGAAACCGAGGGCAGGGCGCTGCCGCTCGACGAGCCAGCCCGTCAGAGCCTCTTGCGCATGTCCGATGGCGATGGCCGTGCCGCCCTGACGCTGGCAGAGGAGGTGTGGCGCGCGGCGCGCGAGGGAGAAACTTTCGGTGCAGACGGATTGCAGACCGTGGTGCAGCGGCGGGCACCGGTCTATGACAAGGGCCAGGATGGCCACTACAATCTCATCTCTGCGCTTCACAAGGCGGTGCGGGGATCTGATCCCGATGCGGCGTTATATTATCTCTGCCGCATGTTCGATGCCGGCGAGGATCCGCTTTATCTTGGCCGCAGGCTTGTGCGCATGGCGTCCGAGGATATCGGACTTGCCGACCCGCAGGCACTGGTAATCACCAATGCTGCGAAGGATGCCTATGACTATCTCGGTTCGCCCGAGGGTGAGTTGGCGCTGGCACAGGCCTGTGTGTATCTCGCCACAGCGCCCAAATCGAATGCAGTCTACACGGCATTCAAGCAGGCCAGCCGCGCCGCCAGGGATAACGGTTCCCTTTTGCCGCCTAAGCACATATTGAATGCTCCGACCAAACTCATGAAAGGTGAGGGATACGGAGAGGGGTATCAGTATGATCACGATGCACCTGAAGCCTTTTCCGGCCAGGACTATTTCCCTGAAAAGATGGGTCGAATGAAGTTTTACGATCCGCCTGAAAGGGGTTTCGAGCGCGAGTTGAGGAAACGTCTGGACTACTGGGCAAAACTGCGGGCTGAAAGGCGGGGAGATGGCGGTTGATATCGGCCCGATAGCGGTGTTTGGAGCCGGATCTATCGGCTGTTATGTCGGTGGGATGCTCCAATCGGCGGGTGCGGAGATACGCTTTTTTGGCCGCGAACGCTCCGCTAAAACTGTCAGCGATCACGGCCTCGAATTAACCCGTCTTGACGGTTCGGACGTCATGATCCCCACCCATGAAATCATAATATCAGCCGACCCCGCCATCCTGTCTGACTGCACCGTGATCCTGTTATGCGTCAAATCGCAGGATACCGCTGAAGCCGCAGTTGATATTGCCGCCCACAAGAAGGCAGGCGCAAAGATCATCTCCTTGCAGAACGGCGTGGAAAACGCAGCGACGCTGGCATCGAGCCTTGGCGAAGAAAACGTTCTTGCCGGAATGGTCGCTTTCATTGTTCTTTCGCGTGGCGATGGCCGGTTTCACCGTGCGACCGAAGGCGATATTCTTCTGCAGGATGCTGAAGAGACGCGCCAACTGGCCACATTGCTTAACAGAACCGGTACGCAGACAAAGACATGCCCGGACATGCAGGATGTGCTGTGGGGCAATCTGCTTTTGAATTTGAACAACGCACTCAACGTTCTGTCCGACGTCCCACTGGTTGAACAGCTTTCGGATCGTTCGTACCGCAAGGTTCTGGCGGCGATGATTGGCGAGGCGCTGGACGCGACATCCAGGGCCGGAATCCGGCCCGCGGCAATCGGCAAGGTCAGGCCCTGGCTCTTGCCGCATATATTGCGACTGCCGAACTGGCTGTTCCTGCGCCTGGCGAAGTCCATGCTGGCGATGGACGAGACTGCGCGCTCATCCATGTGGGATGACTTGCAAAACGGTCGTGCGCCCGAAATAGATTATCTGAATGGTGTTGTCGCAAAACTGGCAAGCGAGGTGGGAACAGAAGCACCCGCCAACCGTAAGGTTATCGCGCTGGTCAAACAGGCCTTCAAGGACGGTCATTCACCGCGGGCGGATGGTGCCGAGCTTTTGGATGTGGTCGAAAGCGAGATCGACTGAGTTATTTTGCATTTCGATCTTTTCCGCACGCCAAAAAGCGACTAAAGGCTCTCTCATGGCACATATACTCATTGTTGCGCTGGGCGGAGCCGTCGGTGCATCGCTGCGACATCTCGTAAACCTTGCAACGTTGAGAATGCTTGGTCCGAATTTTCCCTGGGGAACCCTGACTGTCAACGTCTTGGGTTCGTTTCTCATGGGCATTTTCATCGAGTTGCTTGTGCGGCGGCTCGGTGGTTCGCAGGAATTGCGTCTGCTGGTCGCAACGGGCTTGCTGGGCGGGTTTACGACCTTCTCGGCTTTCTCACTGGATGTCGCACTGCTCTGGGAGCGCGGCGCCGGTGTCTCGGCAGCGATATATGCGGCGTCAAGTGTTGTACTTTCGGTCGCGGCTCTTTTTGCAGGTTTGGCGTTCGTAAAGTCACTGGCCTGAACGACTGAGAGAAATCACATGGCAGGCGTTGAACAGCGCAAGGTTGATCAGGATGAAACCGGCATGCGCCTGGACCGATGGTTTAAGGTGCATTTCCCGGGACTTGGGTTTGGCAAGCTGCAAAAGCTGCTGCGCTCCGGACAAATCCGCGTCGATGGCGGCAGGGTGAAACACGATGCCCGCGTTCAGCCCGGCCAGATCATTCGCGTCCCGCCGCTGGCTTCGGACGAAAAAGATGCCGGCCCGTCTGCAGGCGATACGTCCTACCGCTCATCCGGCGCGGACAGTGAATTCCTCTCCAAGATACTACTGTACGAGGATCCAAAAGTCTTTGTGTTCAACAAACCCGCGGGACTGGCAGTGCAGGGCGGCTCCGGCCTGTCACGCCATGTCGACAAGATGCTCGAAGCATGGCGCAGCCGCAGGGGTGAAAAGCCGCGGCTCGTGCATCGTCTCGACCGTGACACCTCCGGTGTTCTGGTGGTGGCGCGTACACGCGGTGCTGCCCAGGCACTGACCGCGGCATTTCGTCAGCGCGATACGAAAAAAACCTATTGGGCGCTGGTCAAGGGCGTTCCGCCAAAACGCGAGGGCCGTATTTCCAGCTGGCTGGTCAAGGAACAGACGCCCGACGGCGACCGCATGCGTGTCTGCAAGCACGGTGAGCCGGATTCGGATCACGCCATTTCGCACTACCGTATCATCGAACAGGCGGGACAAAATCTTTCATGGCTTGAAATGGAGCCTTATACGGGACGCACACATCAACTTCGTGTCCATGCGGCGCATATCGGTTGCCCGATCATCGGCGATCCGAAATATTTTGAGGCAGAACACAACTGGGATTTTCCGGGTGGCATGCAAAAACGCCTGCACCTTCATGCGCGCCGGATAGCCATCCCGCATCCCGACGGTCGCGGGACGATCGTTGTGACGGCTCCTTTGCCGCCGCATATGGTTCAAAGTTGGAACCTGCTCGGATTAGACAAGGATAGCGACGAATGAAACTTGTCCTTTTTGACTGCGACGGCACACTCATCGACAGCGCCGCCGTGATCCATACAAGTATGGAAAAGACATTCACGGAGGCCGGATTCCCTGCGCCGGAAATTTCCACCACAAAAACCGTCATCGGCCTCACGCTTGAGATCGCGCTTGCGCAGTTGCTCGGGCGGGAAATCGACGACCAGGTCAACCATATGGCCCACCGGTACAGGCAACATAGTCATAGGATGCGTTCCACGGAGGATTGCCATGAGCCTTTCTATGACGGCATTTGGGAATTGCTGCATGAACTGCAGCGGATAGACGATTTACTGCTCGGTGTTGTCACCGGCAAGTCGCGGCGTGGTCTGGATAGTCTGATTGACAAGCATGATCTCGGATCGGCAATCATCGCAACACGCACGGCCGATGAATGCCCGTCCAAGCCGCATCCGGCAATGGTATTGGAATGCTGTGCCGAGACCGGCATCGACCCCGGCCTGACAATTGTCATCGGCGACGCGATATACGACATGCAGATGGCCGGCAATGCTGGCGCCAAAGCAGTCGGTGTGACCTGGGGTTATTGTGATAGGGCAGCATTGATTGAAGCCGGCGCCGACCACATTGTTGAAGATCCGGCTGAGCTGATGCCCATAATAGATACGCTTGCCCACAAAGGAATGGACTCATGCGCGACATCCTGAACGATCTCGGAGATATGCTGAGCGACGCCGATCCGGTACGCCGAGCGCAGATCAAATCGAAAATAGAGTTGCCGAAACGGTTTTACGAGAAGGTCGAAGTTGCCGAAACGGACGGTGGGTTCGCCATCCATCTTGATGGCCGCACGATCCGAACGCCGGCCATACAGGTCTTGCAGCTTCCGACCCGACAGCTTGCCGATCTTGTCTGCCAGGAATGGGATGATCAGCAAAAGGACATCGACCCGACTGCAATGCCGGTGACACGACTGGTCAACACCGCGCTGGATGGCATCGCCCATGATCCGCAGGCGGTCATCGAGGACATATTGCGTTTCGCCGGAACAGACCTGTTGTGTTACCGGGCAGACGGGCCTCAACGCCTTGTTGACCGCCAGAACGAACTCTGGGATCCGGTCATCGACTGGGCACACGCTTCGCTCGGCGCAAGGATCGCGCTGGCAGAAGGCATCATGCAGGTCGAACAGCCCAAAGAAGCCATCAATGCAATCGGCATCCATGTTGCCGCATACGACAGTCCCATAGCGCTGGCGAGCCTGCACAGCTTCACGACGTTGACCGGTTCCGCGCTTCTATCGATCGCTCTGGCAAAGGAAGAACTGAGCGCTGAGGAGGCATGGACGGCCGCCCATGTCGACGAAGACTGGAACATCGAGCAATGGGGTGAGGACGCCGAGGCGGCGGCCCGGCGGACATTTCGATGGGGTGAAATGCTGGCAGCCGACAGGGCTCTCAAATCACTGTCCTGATCGTTACATCGACTAAATCGGTGTTCATCTGACAACAATCTGCGGCCGGCCTCTGGCAATCGGTTCGCTGTCACCTAATTAGGAACTGGCCAGGCATCTGGCACAGCGAAACTCCAAGGAGGATAGCCAATGACCGGGAATACTGCCTTGATCGTCGGGGTCGGTGACAGACTTTCAGCATCGCTCGCGCGTCTTCTTCACAAGGAAAGCTACCAGCTGGTGCTGGCGGCGCGGAACATCGAAAAGATCGGTGCGCTGGCCGATGAGACAAGAGCGGCGGCCATTGCCTGCGACGCGTCCAATCCTCGGGATGTCGACACGCTCTTTTCGTCGTTGAGCGGCACTCTGCGCGTGGCAGTGTACAATCCGTCAGCACGACAGCGCGGACCGATTGTTGAACTTGATCAGGCTGCGGTGAAACAGGCGATTGAAGTAACGGCCTATGGTGCGTTTCTTGTCGGACAGGCCGCGACAAAAGCCATGCTTGCCCAGCAGCCGGAAAACGGTGTTCTGGGAACAATCCTCTTTACCGGCGCCTCCGCCGGTGTAAAGGGCTTTCCGCATTCGGCACCCTTCGCCATGGGCAAATTTGCCCAACGGGGCCTGGCACAGTCCATGGCACGGGAACTCCACCCCAAAGGCATTCACATCGGTTGGATCAACATAGATGGGGGGATACGAAATCCCGGCAGATCTGAAAGTCCGGACAATCCCGATTCCATGCTGAATCCCGATGCCATCGCACAAAGTTATCTCGGATTGATCAAGCAGGACCGGTCTGCCTGGTCCAACGAATTGACGCTGCGCCCGTGGGTGGAATCGTTTTAGTCAAACCCGTGCTGGGTACGGTTAGACCCGACAATGATACGAGGCGTTTGAGATCAACGAACAGGTCGACAATTATTGCGAACGTTTGAGCTCGGCTTTCTGGGCCGAGCCTGCCAATGCCCTGACAAATCTTGCCTTCATCATCGCCGCTCTTGTGATCCTGCTTGCCAGGCAAAAAACGACCAGCAGATCGACAGCGGTTTTGTTCCTCGGCATCTGGATCGGCGTCATTGGAGTTGGTTCTTTTCTTTTCCACACATTCGCGACGCGCTGGGCGGGAGCGGCGGACAGCATACCGATCCTGATTTTCATTCTGGTCTATCTGTATCTCGCCATGCGGCATCTTCTCAGACTGCCGGTCTGGGCAGGTGTGCTTGTGTCCGTTGCCTTTGTCCCTGCCAGCGTGGCCGTCGCGCGGTTAATGCAGCCGATGGCCGGCTCATCGGCGGGATACGCACCGGCGCTGCTTGCTATTTTCATTGTTGGTGTGTTGATGCTGCGGCGCGATCGGCGGGTTGCCCACGGCTTGCTGGTGACCGCCGGGATATTTTTGGCGTCCATTGGTTTTCGGATCGCCGACGGACCAATCTGCAGCACGCTGCCGATAGGAACCCATTTCATCTGGCATCTTTTTAATGCCGTAGTTCTTTATCGCCTGACTTCGATCTTTTTGAAGCAGCAGGAACGGGCGGCAGAATGAATAAGGCCGGTCGCGCAATTCGCGCGACCGGCCACAACTCCCCACATGGTATCCTGTTAAATGGCAGGACTTTTCAGCTTCGACAGACGGACGCCGGTAATTTGAAAATCACCGCCATCCTGTCTTTTGAGCACATAGACTGCACGCCAATCCTTGCCCTTTGGACCTGTGATCAGCAATTCCAATGCTATGGTGTTGCCGTCGGTATCGCTGAGGGCACGGCCAAATGCATAGTTGCCAGGCCGGTAAACCGGCTGATAGTTCCGTTTGACCATATCAACGAAGCGTTGAGGTTCCGGGTACAGGTTCTTGACACCGGGCGCCGCAAATGAGTAAGCGGTATCGATGTCGTCTTTCAGGAACGCTACAATCTGCTGTTCTACAATACCTCTTGCTGTGGTCAAATCGTCATCTGCCATAGAGGACGTGGCCAAAAGCAAGCCGATCATGATGGATAAACCGAGTATACGCATGGTTTCATCCTCCTTCCTTAACCCTTCAGATAGGGTTCCCCTCGGGAGTGAAAAGCTCACACAAACTCACGTTTTACTGAACAGATTCGCTAGATTTTATCAGTTTTTGTGAACAGTTTGAAGGTGCCGGTGGCTGTAGCCACTGTACCGTGGTCTTCCGCGATCAATTCTGCATCGACAAATACAGTGTTTTTCCCGCCGCCGCTCACCTTTGCGGAGGCAAAAACCCGCCCATCACGAACCCGTGAAAGGTAGTTCACTGTCAGGGAAAGTGTGGCCGTCTGGTGCAGATTCTCGCCGTCGACAGACAGACTCACTGCGTAGCCGCACGCTGCATCGAGAATCGTCGCGATAACGCCGCCATGCAGGCTATCGCCGCGATTGATGTGGCGGTGATCGATATCGAGATAGACTTTGGCCCGCCCATTCTCGATTTCCACCACATAACCCACATTGGCTTGTGCGCCAGTGTGGTCACGGATGATTTTCATGGTTGCTCGCTTGCAGGAATGAACAGTCCATAAATCTCATGGACGGCGCACATCAAGCTGCCTGGCGCGAGAATTCCACGAACCGTGCGGTGTGGTAATCGACGTCGCCAAACTGATGATCGATCATGATCAGCCGTTTGGCGTAATGTGCCAGTCCATATTCCCAGGTCATTGCAATGCCGCCATGCATCTGGATTGCCTCTTCGGACACCAATCGTCCGATGCGACCGGCAAGCGCTTTGGCTGATGAGATCGCTTTTTCCCTTTCGGCACGCGGCAGATCAAGCCGGCCCGCGGCGTTGATGGCAGCCGACCGCGCCTGCTCGATCTCAGTCAGCACGGTTGCCATGCGGTGCTGAAGTGCCTGGAACTTGCCGATCGGCACGCCGAACTGTTTGCGGGTGCGCAGATATTCCAGCGTCATGTCGCGACAGACTTCCATCAGACCGATCGCCTCGGAGACGAGGGCAACATTGGCCCGCGCCACTGCCATCTCGACAGCCGGATAGGCCTTGCCGGATTCACCCAGCAGGGCACTTGCATCGAGCCGGACATTGTCCAGCACAATTTCAGCGGCGTGCTGACCGTCAATTGTCGGATAGCCGCGGATTTCAACACCACCCGTTCCGGCAGGCACAAGAAATGCGCTTATGCCGTCCTCGTCCCACGTGCCGCCGGCCGCACGGGCTGTAACGACAAGGTAGTCGGCGCTGTCGCCATTGAGCACGACCGCCTTTCGCCCATTGAGTACGAAGCCGTCGCCGTCAGACATTGCTGTGGTTTCAACATGTGCAAGATCGTAGTAGCTGTCCGGCTCGCCATGGGCGAGGGCAAGCAAGGTGCTTCCCGCGACAACGTCAGTGATCAGGGCTTTTTGGTCGTCATTGCCGAGCTGCGCGAGTACGCTGCCACCGAGCAGGGCGCTTGCAATGAACGGTTCGACCACCAGGCCGCGTCCGAGTTCCTCGAACAGCACATTGATATCGAAGCCGGCACCGCCAAAACCTCCATCCTCCTCGGAAAACAGCGCGCCAATCAGACCAAGCTCGGCAAACCGCGCCCACATATCGCGCGAAAAGCCGTCGCTGCCTTCCGCCGCCTTGTTGCGGTCTTCCAGCGGGTAATTGTCGGCGATGAAACGGGCGACCATATCCTTGAGCATGGTCCGGTCTTCGGTGTGAGTAAAATCCATTTTCGCCTCACAATCCCATCATCATTTTGGTGATGATGCCGCGCTGAATTTCGTTGGAGCCGCCATAGATGGTGATCTTCCGGTTATTGAAATATTCCTGTGACACAGGCGCCGCGTAGCCGGGTCCGATCGGCTCTTCATTGTAGCCAGTGTCGAGTGCCTCCGACACGAACGGCATCGCATAGGGGCCAAGCGCCCGGCGCGTCAGATCATTGAGTGCCTGGCGGATTTCCGTTCCCTTGATCTTGAGCATGGAGCTCATCGGGCCGGCATTCGCCACGCTGTCGGGCGATGACAACAGCCGCAGATTAGTGGTGGCCATGGCGTCGAGTTCCATCTCGATCTGCGCCAGACGCGCTGAAAAGACCGGATCTTCGATCAATGGGCGTCCGCGAACCTTCTGCTGTCGGCCGATATGTTTGAGGTGTGCCAAAGAGACTTTGTTGGCACCGACATTGGCAATATTCGTGCGCTCGTGGGTCAGAAGGTATTTGGCATAGGTCCACCCCATGTTTTCTTCGCCAACAAGATTTTCGACCGGTACTTTCACATCGTCGAAGAACACCTCATTGACCTCATGGGTTCCTTCCAGGAGGATGATCGGCCGCACGGTGATGCCCGGCGTATCCATATCGATCAGGAGAAAGGAAATGCCCTGCTGTGGCTTGCCTTCGGTTGAGGTGCGAACCAGGCAGAATATCTTGTTCGCGTACTGGCCGAGTGTCGTCCAGGTTTTCTGGCCGTTGACAATGTAATGGTCACCGCCGCGCACCGCCTTGGTCTTGAGCGAAGCAAGGTCTGAGCCGGCACCGGGTTCCGAATAGCCCTGACACCACCAGTCCGAACCGTCGAGAATGCGCGGCAGGTAATAATCCTTCTGCTCCTGCGAGCCATACTTCATCAGCACGGGTGCAAGCATCTTGAGCCCGAAGGGCACGATGCGCGGCGCACCGGCCGCACAGGTTTCATCGTCGAATATCTGCTGCTGAACCGCGTTCCATCCGGTGCCGCCATGTTCGACCGGCCACGACTCGGCAAGCCAACCGCGCCTGTTTAGGATTGCGTGCCATGTGTCCATGTCCTCTTTGGTGAGGCGCTTGCCGGTTTTGACCTTGTCGGAGATCGAAGTGGGCAGTTCCGATTTCAGGAACGCCCGGACTTCGTCGCGAAAGGCCAGTTCTTCTTCCGTATAGTTGAGATCCATGATCCCATCCTTTTGTCAGTAGATTTCAAACAGTCCGGCCGCACCCTGGCCACCGCCGATGCACATCGTCACGACCACGTGCTTCACACCGCGGCGCTTGCCTTCATACATGACGTGTCCGACCTGGCGGGCACCGGTCATACCGTAAGGGTGGCCGATGGAAATCGATCCGCCATTGACGTTGAGAATGTCATTCGGAATGCCGAGCTTGTCGCGGCAATAGAGCACCTGACTGGCGAAAGCCTCGTTAAGTTCCCAAAGCCCGATATCATCCATTTTCAGGCCCGCACGCTCAAGCAGCCGCGGAACGGCGAAAACCGGTCCGATACCCATTTCATCGGGTTCGCACCCGGCAACGACAAATCCCCTGAAGGCGCCCATCGGTTCAATATTGCGCTTTTCAGCCTCACTTGCCTCTATCAGCACGCAGGCCGACGCACCGTCCGAAAGCTGTGAAGCATTGCCCGCTGTTATGAACTGGTCCGGACCACGCACCGGCTCCAGGCTCTGAAGCCCTTCAAGCGTCGTGCCAGGGCGATTGCATTCGTCCTTCTCGATCGTCACGTCATGCTTGGAGATCTCGCCGGTTTCCCGGTCCTTGACTGCCATGACGGTCGAAAACGGAATGATCTCGTCGGAATAACGTCCAGCTTCCTGCGCAGCAGCCGTGCGCTGCTGAGACGACAGGGCATATTCGTCCTGAGCCTCTCGGCTGATGCCGTAACGGCCCGCAACAATGTCAGCCGTGTCGATCATCGGCAGATAGATTGCCGGCTTGTTTTCAAGGATCCACGGGCTTTGTGCCATGTGCGTGTTGGCGTTGCCCTGCGCCAGCGTGATGGACTCGATGCCGCCGGCGAGCATCGCCGGAGAACCCTGTTGGGTGATCGCGTGCGAGGCAAGGGCGACGGCCTGCAGGCCAGAAGAGCAGAACCGGTTCACCGTCATGCCTGCCGTTGTCACCGGAAGACCGGAGCGAATAGCGATTTGACGGGCAATGTTGCCGCCTGTTGCACCCTCAGGCAGGCCGCAGCCGATGATCGCGTCTTCGATCAGATCCGGGTCAACGCCGGAACGTGAGACGGCAGCTTTTGCGGCAGCACCGCCGAATTCAGCACCGTGTGTCATGTTCAGTCCGCCGCGGAAGGCTTTGGTTATGCCGGTACGGGCAGTCGATACGATTACAGCTTCACGCATGATATCATTCCTCGGGGATTTGCTTATTTGTTCAGGCTGTCGAAGTTTTCACCGCGGGCCACCAGATCGACGATCAGATCCGCTGGCTTCCAGAAATCCGGCGCTTCGCTTTCAAAACTGCGAATGTCCTCAAGCACCGTGTCCAGGCCAATCATATCCGCATATTTCAACGGTCCGCCGCGCCAGCGTGGAAATCCGTAGCCGTAGAGCATTGTGATATCGACATCGAGCGGCCGAAGGGCAATACCTTCTTCGACCACACGTGCGCCCTCATTGATCATCGCCGCCATGTAACGGCGCATGATCGCATCTTCGTCGAGCGGTTTTGGATCAATGCCCTTTTCCCTGCGGACCTGATCAATGATCTCCAGAACTTCTGGATCTTCCTTGCCGATGCGGCTTCCGTCTTCATAGATGTAAAATCCGCGTCCGGTCTTCTGGCCGTAGCGGCCGAGTTCAGTGATGCGGTCCATGTAGTCGGCCGCATAGCGTCCGTTCCAGCCTTCTTTCCGCTTGCGCTCGCGGTTTGCGTAGCCAATGTCGAGACCGGCGAGATCTCCCATCTGGTTTGGCCCCATCGGATATCCGAATTTCAGCACGGCACGGTCGATGTCGTAGGGGCTGGTGCCGTCTTCGACGAGATAGGACGCCAAAGACAAATAGCGCTCAAGAATCCGGTTGCCGATAAATCCATCGCACACACCGGCGCGCACGCCCACTTTCTTCAGTTTCTTTGCCAGTGCAAACCCGGTGGCGGCTACATCGTTATCGGTGTTGTCGGCAACGACGATCTCAAGCAAACGCATGACATGAGCCGGCGAGAAGAAGTGCAGTCCAAGCACATCCGCGGGCCGTTCGGTCACCGATGCGATTTCGTTGATATTGAGGTAGGAGGTGTTGCTTGCAAGGACCGCGCCCTCCTTGGCGTGTTTGTCTATCTTGCGGAACAGCTCCTTTTTGACGTCCATATTTTCGAACGCAGCCTCGATCACAATGTCGGCCTCGCTGAGTGAGGCAATATCTGCACTGACCGAATAAAGATTGTTTGCAAGATGATCGCGGTGTGCCTGATCGAATTTTCCGCGTTTGACGCCATCGTCAAGTATGCGTTCGACATTCTGCCGTCCGCGTACAGAGCCTTCCTCGTCCTGTTCGATCATCGTGACCGGCATACCGGCAAAAAGCATCGATACGCTGATGCCGGAACCCATGGTGCCGCCGCCGATGACCGCCGCTTTGTCCAGCGGACGCGGTGTGCCGGTTTTCAGCTCCGGAACCTTGCCGACTTCCCGGTCGGCAAAAAACACATGAATAAGGGCCTCGCGTTGCGGCGAGTTCATAAGCTCCATGAAAAGTTCACGTTCGCGCTTCACACCGTCTGCGAATGAAAGCTCGGCCGAAGCGATCACCGCTTCAAGGCAGAGTTCCGGCGAGAGCTGTCCCTTGGCTTTCTTTTTGACCATTGCGCGCAGGCTATCGAACAGCAAGGTGTTGCCGCGGGCCGCTTCGACCTTTTCGTTCTGCTCACTGGTTCGCCGTGCGGGAAGGCCTTCCTTCAGAACGCGGCGTGCGAAGGCAAGGCCGGCTTTCAGCGGGTCGTCGCCATCGTCGACCGCATCGACAACGCCCAGTTTCAGCGCTTCGCGTGCGCCGACATGCCTGCCGGATGTGATGATTTCCGCTGCTGCTTCAATACCCGTCAGGCGCGGCAGACGCTGCGTTCCGCCGGCACCGGGCAACAGGCCCAGATGAACCTCTGGCAGGCCCACGCGTGCTGATGCCACCGCTGTGCGGTAGTGGCAGGAAAGGGCGGTCTCGAGGCCTCCGCCGAGCGCAGTACCGTGGATGGCGCAGACGACGGGCTTGTCCAGACTCTCGATATAATTCACGACGTCCGGAAGGCCAGGCTCCTGCATTGGCTTGCCGAATTCCTTGATGTCGGCGCCGGCAATGAATGTTCGGCCTTTGCCGACAAGAACGGCGACTTCGACGCTCGAATCCGTTGCGAATGTCTGCGCGGCTTTCATCAGCCCGTCGCGCACGGCATGGCTGGCTGCATTGACCGGAGGATTATCGATGGCAATGACGGCAATCGCGCCTGCATCGTCGGACAGGACTTCATAGGATACAGCTTCGGTCATTTCGCTCACCAGACAGATGGAACAGGATGGATTGAGTTAAATTGTATAAAACATGCAATGTCCGGTGCCCCGAAGGGCACCGGGATGTTTGGTTCGAGCGACTACTTTTCGCCGACGGTATTCCAGTTGCCACCTTCGATCTTGGAGATGATAATCGCATCGCCACCCTTGTGATCGTCGGCACTGTAGTCG
This sequence comes from Hyphomicrobiales bacterium, assembly GCA_024244645.1. Lineage (GTDB taxonomy): Bacteria > Pseudomonadota > Alphaproteobacteria > Rhizobiales > Rhizobiaceae > Hoeflea_A. The sequence goes on along the minus strand of JAAEOH010000062.1, from coordinate 12,445 downwards.
GTTGTCACGCCTGTGATCCGGTCGGTGTAGCTAAGACCTTCCATGGCTTTGATGAATCCCTCGGCGGTCAGGTCCGGACCGGCGGCCTCCAGAGCCATAACAAGGCCTTCGGCCGCTGAACGGCCGAGCAGGGCACCGGTTCCCGGCGCTTCGCCGAACTCAGCTGTGTAGTCCTCAACCCATTTCTTGACATGCGGGTCGTCCATGCGGGTGTTCAGGTCCGGCCAGCCGGCAGCGGCGTAAAAGCCTTCCGTAATACCATTCGGGACTTTGGCGATTGCTGTATGAAATGCCGCCGAAGAGCCAATAAAATCGACATCGTCCCAGCCGATTTTTTTTGCGGTTCCCAGAACCGTAATCGTCTGGCGCACGGTCAGTGCCATTGCGATCGTGTCGCAACCCTCATCTTTCAGTTTGGTCAGTGAGCCGACAAAATCCTGCTCATCTGGCTTGTGCGTTGTTTCGGCCTTGTACTCGAGACCAAGGTCAGCCGCTGCGTCCTTTGCGCCAAGTTGAATTTCCTTACCGAAATCGGAAGGCAGATACATCGCGCAAACGACCTTGGAGTCATTGTTATCTTTGAGATAATTGACGCCGGCCTTCATCTGGTCGTAGTAGGATGAAAACCCCGCAAACTTGTAGGGTGCAGGTGGATCGATCATCTGACGTGCAGCGCTGAGCGGGCCGATATTGGCTATGCCCTTGCGCTCAAGCAGCGGAAAACTTGCTATATTCATTGGGGTGCCCAGTGACAGCAGCATCACAAAGACTTCGTCTGAATTGACCAGCTTGTTGATGTTCTGCATTGCTTTCGGCATCTGATATGAATGGTCTTCAGCGATCAGCTTCAACTTGCGGCCGTGGACGCCACCAGCGGCATTCACGTCGTCGAAATACTGCTTGGTTGCACCAATGGCCGGCGCTCCGAACGCAGCGAAAGGACCGGACAGGTCGTTATTCGAGCCGATCAGGATTTCCGTTTCAGTAACACCCTGCGTTTCGGCATTTGCCTGCGGCAGAAAGGCCGCCGACATGGCCAGAGCAATGGCCAGTGGTTTTACGAGTTTCTTCATGTTTTACTCCTCCTTGGAATACAGATCCCTGTTTTTGTTTAGGTATACATCTGGTCTATGAGCGCTTTGTGTTTTGTCTCCACATAGCTGCGCTTGAGCTTCATGGTAGCAGTCAGTTCGTCGTCTTCCGCAGTCAACAATACGTCGATCAGGCGGAATGCCTTGATCTGTTCGACGCGGGCAAATTCATCATTGACCTCAGCGACAATGTTGCCGATCAGCTCCTGAACCTCCGGTGTCGCACAAAGCGAGGCGAAGTCGCCAAACGGGACACGCTTGTCCTGTGCGAATTTCTCCACATTCTCCTGATCGATCATGATCAGGCAAGACAGAAATTTGCGCTTGTCGCCGATGATCACCGCATCGGAAATATACGGTGAAAACTTCAGTTTGTTTTCGATCTCGGCGGGCGTGATGTTCTTGCCACCCGCAGTTATGATGATGTCTTTCAGACGGCCGGTGATATTCACATAGCCGGAATTGTCGATATGCCCGACATCGCCGGTCTTCAGCCAGCCATCATCCGACATGGTTTCCTTTGTTTTTTCCGGCTTTCTCCAGTAACCCTCGAAGACATTGCCGGCCTTGTACTGTATTTCCCCGCCGTCGCCGATGCGCACCTGTCCACCGGGTACCACCTGACCGACGGTGCCGACTTTGTTTTTGTCGAACATGTTCAAAGAGATAATACCGGCTGTCTCACTCATGCCGTAGCCCTCGAACAGATCGATGCCGATCGCCTTGTACCAGCGCAGCAGATCAGGGGATATCGGAGCCGCGCCGGTGGTGCCGCGTCGCAGTCGGTCCATGCCGATCATGCGTCGGATATTCTTCAGCACCAGCGCATCCCAAATTCGGTACCGCAGCGAAGCCAGACCGGAAACCTGATCGCCCTGCTCGAGAAGTGCTGCCCTTGCTTCACCTGCCGCAACAGCTCGTGAATAGGCCCACCGTCCAACCGTTGTAGAATCCCCGACCATGATCGAGATTCTCGAATAGATTTTCTCCCAGACCCGGGGAACGGCCGTAAAGACGTGCGGGCTCACTTCTTGCACATTGTCGAACACTGTCTCGGGGCTTTCGGCAAAATTGACGGTCGACTTCGATGCGATAGGCGACAGCACGGAAATGAAGCGCTCGAGGATATGGCACAGCGGCAGGAAGCAGACCTGTTCATCACTCTTATGGACCGGCAGCGTATACGCGCCGGCCGACAGTGAATACAAAATATTGCTGTGTGAGATCATCGCCCCCTTGGGCTGGCCGGTGGTTCCCGATGTGTAGACGAGGATCGTGATGTCTTCGGGCTTCGACTTGGCGATTTCCTGCTCAAAAAGGTCCGGATTTTTTTTGGCGTGAACCCGGCCGATATCGTAGAGCTCTTCGATGAACAGGACATGTTCGTCGTGATAATCGTGCAGCCCTTCACGGTCGAAGACGATCACTTTCGTCAGGCTAGGCATCTCGTCCCTAACGGTCAGATATTTGTCCAGCTGTTCGTCATTTTCGACAAACAGGAACCGGCTGTCGGAATCATTGACCAGATAGGCAAGCTGACTTGCGGAATCGGTGGTGTAAATGCCCGACGAAACGCCACCGGCACACTGCACCGCAAGGTCCGTATAAACCCATTCCTTGTTGTCTTCGGACAGGATTGAAACGACTTCTCCGCGTTTGAGCCCAAGTGACAGAAGGCCATGGGCGATCAGCTTGGCGTGCTCGTAAAAATCGTTCCACGAATAGGAAAGCCAGATCCCGTAGTCTTTTTCCCGGTGCGATGTCCGTTCGCCAAGTTCTCTGCACCGTTGCAGAAACAGTTTTGGCAGCGTGTCGCATCCATCAAGAAAGTATGGGCCGTTTTCCAGATCAGCATTCACGCTGATGCCGTCGACCAGCGTCTGCGGCGGAATGGTTGCCATGCTCCCCATATTTGACCTCCCTTTGCCCTATCGCCAGGTCTTACGCTGCTTCCAGCGCCGCTGATCGCGCTGCGTATCCTGTTGCGCACCCAGATAAAACTCCTGAATGTCCTTCGACTGCTGTAGCTTTTTTGCCTCACCACTCATGACAATACGCCCAAGTTCGAGGACATAGCCATAGTGGGCGACTTCAAGCGCGACTTTTGCATTCTGTTCCACAAGCATCATTGTCACATTCTGCTCCTGGTTCAGCCGTCGAATGATGGTAAATATCTCCCGAACCAGAAGCGGACTGAGACCAAGGCTCGGCTCGTCCAGCAGCATGATACGCGGCCTTGCCATCAAACCGCGGCCAATTGCCAGCATCTGCTGCTGTCCGCCCGACAAAGTGCCGGCCTCCTGTGAACGTCTTTCCTTCAGGATCGGAAAGTAATCGTAGACGAGCTCCATGTCGGTCGATATCTGCGCGTGATCGGAGCGTGTGTAGGCGCCCATCTTCAGATTTTCTTCTACGGTCAGAATTGGAAAGATCTCACGCCCTTCCGGAACATGAACGATGCCTTTGTTCACGACCTTGTCCGGCGCGGCGCCCTGAATTTCCGATCCCTGCAGCGCTACCGTTCCCTTTTCGGGATCCATGACACCGGAGATGGTCTTCAGCAATGTTGTTTTTCCGGCGCCATTTGCGCCCAGCACTGTGACAATCTGGCCTTCATTGACCTCGAGGCTGACGCCTCGTATCGCCATGATCGGGCCATAGAAACTCTCGAGATTGTCAACCTTCAGGAGAGTGGCGTTGGCATCCTGCTTCATGCCGCTTCTCCATCCCCGGACATGTGGTCGGAGCCAAGATAGGCTTCGATCACCGCCGGATCGTTCTGTACTTTCTGTGGCGAGCCGATTGCCAGCATCCGGCCATCGGCCAGCGCCATGACCCTGTCTGAAACGGCGCTGACAAGATGCATGTCGTGTTCGACCATCAGAACTGTAATGCCCATGACTTTCTTTATGTCCTCGATCCAGAACGCGACGTCCCGGGTTTCTTCCACCGACAGGCCTGACGCCGGCTCGTCGAGCAACAGCAATTTGGGCTTGATCGCCAAGGCGCGCCCCATTTCAACCACTTTTCTGACGCCATAGGGAAGGCCTGCGATCATCTTTTCGCGATAGGGCTGCAGGTCGAGAAAGTCGATGACATGCTCAACGGCCTCTCTTTGAGCGCGTTCCTCATTGCGTACAAACGGGGTGAAGATGATATCCGTCAGGAAATTCGATCGTCGGTGTGTATGCCGACCGACCAGCAAATTCTGAAGCACGGATGCCTGCTCGAACAGCTCGATATTTTGAAACGTGCGGGCAATGCCAAGTGAAGGAATGTCGTGCGGTTCCCTGTCGAGGATACTCTTGCCTTCAAAGTAGATGTCGCCCTCCGCCGGGGTGTAGAAGCGCGAGATCATATTGAAGATGGTTGATTTGCCGGCGCCATTGGGACCGACCAGGGCAAACACTTCACCTTCCTCGACGTTAAACGACACATCGTTGACGGCGACCAAACCGCCAAAGCGTAGCGTGACGTTTTTAAGTTCAAGCAAACTCATTGCGTACGCTCCGTCTTGAGGTAGCTTTTCTGACGGCGGAACATGTCCTTGCGGTAGAACGGGAACAGCTCAAAATAGGTTCTGATCTTGAGCCACCGGCCATATATCCCCATTGGCTCGAACAGAATGAATCCGATCAGCAGTGCACCAAAAATGCCGCTTTCCAATCCCGGAATGGTTATCGAGCCCGAGCCGGTATACGCTCCGATCGCATCGCGGCTAACCGAAATGAGCAACGGCAGAAGCACAACCACGATGGCACCGAAAAACGCGCCATGTATGCTTCCAAGACCGCCCACGACGATCATGAGCAGCAACGTGATTGAAATGATCAGATTGAAGGTCTCGTGTGTGAAGACCGTGGCGAAATGGCCCATCAATGCGCCGCCCAGGCCGGTGATGGTGCATGAAACCGCAAAGGCCACCATTTTGGTGCGGGCAACGTTTACACCCATGGCTTTGGCGGAGACTTCGGAGTCCCTGACTGCCGCGAAGGCGCGGCCAATGGGTGAGCGCAATATGTTTCGGTAGGCATAAACGACGATGAAGGTGATCCCCAGGACCAGCCAATAGAGCTCCACCGGATTGCCGTAGCGGTTGAACGTAAAGCCGAAGATTTGGACGTCCGGAGCAAACAGGCCTGTGATACCGCCCGTGATGGGCTCCAGAATGACGATGAGATCTTCCGTCAGAACGGAAATCGCCAGTGTGGCGATAGCGAGATAAATTCCGTGCAACCGTGTGGTTGGAAGCGCGACCAGCGCACCGGCGACCCCTGCCGTCAGTCCTGACAGCGGAAATGAAATCACGAACGGCAAGGAAAAGTTCTCTTGATAAATGACGTTCGAATAGGCGCCCACGGCCATGAACGCCGCGTGGCCGAGGCTCGCCTGGCCTGTCTGCCCAACAAGGATCATCAGACCCATGCCGCAAATCGCCCAGATGAGAACCAGCGTTGCCTCACCAATAAGAAACTCGCTGACTATGAAGGGCAGGAGGATCGCAATGGCAAAAAGAAGCAGGTACCAGAATGCCTGGGCATTGTGTTTGAACAACCTGATATCGGCGTCGTAGGAGGTTTTGAATACAATCCGCATGGCCGCCCTTAAACCTTCTTCGTCTGGATCTGCGACAGGATGCCGTGCGGGCGCACGATAAGCATCACCACCAGAATGAGATAAGGGAAGATCTGCGAGTAACCGGCAGGCATGTACCGGGCAGCGAATGGCTCGACCAGACCAACGATGATACCGCCAAGCAGCGCCCCCGGCAGGCTTCCAAATCCACCGATAACGGCAGCGGCAAAGGCTTTGATCCCGAGCAGGCCGGCGGTCGGATCGATCGTTCCTTTAGAGGCAAACAGAATTCCGGCGATGGCGGCAACAATGCCGGACAAACCCCAGATCATTGAGTGAACCCGCTTGACCGGTATGCCCATGTAATATGCCGCGAGCTGGTTCTGAGAAGAGGCCTGCATCGCAACGCCAAGTTTGGTTCGAGCAAAGAAGAGATAGAGCAGACCAGTAAGAAGCACCGTGACGATGATGACCCACACCTCGTCCATGCCCAGTACCAACCCGCCGAAGCGCAATTCAATGCTGGCTATCGGCGATTCCAGTGATTGCGGCTCGTGACCCCAGATGGCACCCGCAATGAACCGGATCACAAAGCCGAGTGCGATGGTCAAGATGACAACCGCCACCTGTGACTGGCCGAACATCCTGCGCAAAACGATCAGGTCCAGCAGGTAACCCAAGACACCCATTATCGAGATAGCCAGACATACCGAGAGCCAGAACGGCAAATCCATATAATCCGCATTGGTAAAACCGAGTGTGATGAAAGCGCCCAGCATCATGAAATCGCCCTGGGCGAAGTTCACCGCTTCCGTCGCTTTGTAGATCAATACAAAACCGAGCGCGATGAGGCCGTAAACGCACCCGTTGGCCAGACCGCTGACGATCAGTTGTAATATGTCCACTCGGTGGCCCTCCCAAAGCCTGAGCCGAATACTCGATCCCGTCGGTGGCGCATCCGGATAGGTGGCGCGCCAGTTGTTTTTATTTCCCTACGGGACCAGCATGACCTTTCCATCCGGACTGCGCAGCGCATTGGCAAGATCAGACATCGCGTCACTCAATCTGATCGTTGCTGTGACTTCTGTTTCCCACTGTCCTGTAACAAACCGCGCCTGAACCTCGCCGATAACTCTGATCTGCTCTTCGAGCGGTGTGCTCATGAACCAGCGCGTCAGCCAAAAACCCTCTATGTGCTTTTCCATGAAAACGAATTGACCCATTTCCTTGAACTGCGGCGGCGTAGGGTCAAGTTTGCCGTAGACCACCCAACGGGCACGGTTCGGCATTGCCGCAAATACGTCCGCTGATATCTGGTTGCCGACCGCGTCGAGCATGACGCGCGGTTTTTCTTGCTTGATGATTGCCTTTAATGTGTCGGCGAAGTCTGGAGCGCTGCTGTTGAGAACATGTCTTGCCCCGAGCTCCTTGAGATGGGCGATTTGCTCATCCTTCCGGACGATCGCGATCGGAGCGATGTCATGATCTCGGCCAAGCGCCGTCAACAGCTTGCACAGCTGGCTGTTGGCGGCAGTCATGATGAAACTGCTGGTTTCTGCCTTGCGGACGATATCGAACATCGCCATTGCTGTGAGCGGGTTGACCACGTGCGCGGCAGCATCCTCATTGCGCATGTCTTCACGCACTGGAATGCAGACGGTTGCTGACGTTATTGCATATTCTGCCCAGGAACCTGACCCGGCAGGATCAACCGTAAAGGCAACGCGTTTTCCGACGAGTGACTGCGCATAGTCGCCATTTCCGGCGATCACTTCACCCACCCCCTCAAAGCCGGCCGCTGCGCCCTTGACGCGCGGATGGCCGTACTCACCCTTGATATAATGCAGGTCCGAAGGATTGATCGAGGCCATCGCCATTTTGATGAGTACCTGACCATCGCTCAACGCCTGCAAAGGAATTGCTGCTGCATCAAGATAGAGCTCGAGGCTCTCAATATGCGGTCCTTCTGCCTTGCCCGAATATCCGTCATGTTTTTGCACCAGGGCAAAGGTCTGCGTTGGAAGATCCAAAATTACACTCCTTCCGGAACAAGAACCAGTTTTCCCGTGGCGCCGCGACCAAGCACCCGCTTCAGTATCTCGGGCGCATCGGCAAGCGGGTACCGTCCTTCGATGTGCGGTTTTACCTTACCTTCCAGGTACCAGCCGATAAGTTCTTTCATATTGTCGGCGTAGACGTCCGGTTCGTGTTTTGTAAAAGATCCCCAGAACGCGCCAACAACGGAATATTCCTTGACCAGCGCCAAATTGACGGGCAGTTGTGGGATACGTCCTGACGCAAAACCGATGATCAGCAGGCGGCCGCCACGACCAATGGCACGGCATGCCGCATCGAATGCGTCCCCACCGACCGGGTCGAACAAGACATCAACGCCTTTGCCACCGGTCAGTTGCTTCAAGGTGTCCTTGAGATTGTCGTAGCCGACAACCTCATCGGCGCCGGCTTCCTTCGCGATGTGCTGCTTTTTCTCAGACGAGGCGACTGCAATCACCCGCGCACCCATGATCTTGGCAATCTGAATGGCGGCTATGCCCGTCGCGCCGGCTGCACCGAGAACAGCCATCGTTTCACCGGGCTTCAAAAGTGCGCGTTGCTTGAGTGCGTGGTGGGATGTTCCATAGGCGCACATCAGTGCGCAGGCGTCTGCCGCGTCGGTGCCTGCAGGCAGCGGGAAGACTACCTTTTGGGGAACGCCGACCAGTTCCGAATAACCGCCGTTTTGGCACAGAGCGGCAACCCGGTCGCCGGCCTTGATACCTTTGACCTCTGATCCGACTTCCTCGACCACGCCCGCCACTTCCATACCCGGCACGAAGGGTGTCGGCGGCTTCACCTGGTAAAGGCCTTGAACCAGCAGGCCATCTGGATAGTTTACTCCGATGGCCTCCGGTCTGATCAACACTGTGTGGTCCCTGACAGGCGGATTGTCGATGTCCTTGTAGGCCAGCGTTTCAGGAGGCCCAAAATCCTCGCAAACGATTGCTTTCATGTTACACGCGCTCCTGGGTGTATTTGCGCAATTCCGTGCGCGCGACCTGCATGCGATGGACTGCGTCAGGACCATCGGCGAGGCGCAAAGTACGCAGACCGGTCCAGGAGCGGGCGAGGGGGGTGTCCTGAGATACGCCCTGACCGCCGAACATCTGTACGGCCTCGTCGGTGACCTTCAACGCCACCTGAGGCGCGACCACCTTGATTTGACTGATCCACGGCGCGGCGGCGCGGGCATCTCCCTTGTCCATCATCCATGCCGCCTTGAGACAAAGCAGACGCGCCATTTCGATGTCCATGCGGCATTCTGCGATGATATCGTAATTGGCGCCGAGTTTAGCCAGTGGTTTTCCAAAAGCTTCACGGCGCAACGAACGCTGGCACATCATTTCAAGCGCTTTTTCAGCCTGGCCGATTGCGCGCATGCAATGGTGGATGCGGCCCGGCCCGAGACGGCCCTGTGCGATTTCAAATCCACGTCCTTCGCCCAGGATCAGGTTTTCGGCGGGCACGCGCACGTCGTTGAACCGGATATGCAAATGCCCGTGCGGCGCATCATCATGGCCATAGACCTGCATGGCCCTCAATTTTTCAATTCCGGGAGTGTCCGCCGGCACCAGGATCATGGAATGGCGCTGATGTTTCGGCGCATCATCGTCACCCGTCTTCACCATCACGATATAGATCTGACAGCGCGGATCGCCGGCACCCGAAGACCACCACTTTTCGCCGTTCAGGACATAATCATCGCCATCGCGTTCACACCGCATCGAGACATTCGTGGCGTCGGATGATGCAACATCAGGTTCCGTCATCAGATAGGCCGAACGGATTTTGCCTGCCAGAAGCGGTGTCAGCCAGCGGTCTTTTTGGGCGTCGGAACAATAGCGCTCGAGCACTTCCATGTTGCCGGTATCCGGGGCCGAGCAGTTGAACACTTCTGCACCGATATGCGCTTTGCCCATTTCCTCTGCGAGATAGGCATATTCAACGGTGGTGAGGCCGTATCCGCGGTCGGACGCGGTCAGCCAGAAGTTCCACAGGCTCATTTCCTGTGCCTTGGCCTTAAGGCCCTCCATGATTTCCGTCTGCCGCGGCGTATAGGTCCAACGGTCGCCCTTATCCACTTCGGACAGAAATTCCTCGTCCAACGGAAGGATTTCGTCACGGACCATGGAGCGCACTTCTTCCAAGATCGGCTCAAGCTTTTTTGTGATTCCCAGATCCATTTCAGACATCGGTTATCAGTTCCTCTTTTAAGCCGAGACCACGCAATGCAAAAATAGCGCACTGATTGGCGATTTCGTCGACTATGTCATTGTCCTGTCCGTCGCGCCTTCGAAACCAGAAAAGTGGTGAATTCAAAGACATAAACATGAGTTGTAATGCAATGCTGGAGCTTTCGAACTGTGCTGTACCCTCGGCTTTCGCCTGTTCGATCACAGCACGGAAAATGTCCGCGTAATTGTCGCGCATGGCCTGCAATTCAATCAGCACGTCCCTCTGCTCAGGAGTGGTCGCACCACGCTTCAACATTTCGACGCCTTCCCAGACACAACGCTGAAACGGCTGGGTACGTATCATCGCCAGACAATGCTCTTTGGTCATACGCTGCAGTTTGTCGATTGTCGGCAGGCTCTGTTCGGCAATCGGGGCCACAATATCAAAGTTCATTTGCATGCCATGGCGATAGACATCGAAAAAAAGATCGGCTTTTGAACGGTAGTGGTGATAGATGCGGCCTTTTGTTGCGCCAAGGCTTCGGGCAACGTCGTCGATGCTGGTCGCTGCGTAGCCGCGATCCATGAAACACTGCGCAGCAGCATTGAGGATGTCCTCCTGTGCGGAGCGCACTGTATTTGCAGGTACCGACGCGGACATATGCCGGACATTCCTCCCGAAAGCGATTCAGACCTTCTGCACCGGCACACAATTTTGCGGTTTTGGTCTGTTTTCGTTTATTCGCTCAAGAGGAACATACTACCGGGTATGTTGTCAATGGAGGATTGGCCGTTGCATCGCTATTTCGGGTTGTCGATGACATGCCGAAACCAGGAAACCGTTTCCTTCAACCCGTCTTCAAGGTTAACCCGGGGCTCCCAACCGAGTTTTGTTTTTGCAATGGTGATATCCGGGCACCGCTGAAGGGGATCGTCCTGCGGCAGGGGCATGAAGTCGAGCTTTGAACGGCTATCGACCAATTGCAGAATGCGCTCAGCCAGTTCAAGCATTGAGCATTCATGCGGATTGCCGAAATTGACGGGACCAGTCAGTTCCGGTGGGCTGTCCATGAACGCCAACATGCCGCCGATCAAGTCGTCCACGTAGCAGAAACTGCGCGTCTGAGTGCCATCTCCGTAAATTGTAATCGGCTCATTCTTCATTGCCTGGATGATGAAATTGCTGACCACCCGGCCGTCATTTGGGTGCATCCTTGGCCCGTAGGTGTTGAAAATGCGCATGACCTTGATTTCAAGATTGTTTTGACGGTGATAGTCAAAAAACAAGGTTTCTGCGCATCGCTTTCCTTCATCATAACAGCTGCGCGGGCCGATTGGGTTGACCCGCCCCCAGTAACCTTCATCCTGCGGATGAATTGTTGGATCGCCATAGACTTCGGATGTGGAGGCCTGAAGTACCCGTATCCCCAGACGCTTGGCCAGGCCCAGCATGTTGATTGCACCAATCACGCTGGTTTTGGTGGTTTGAACCGGGTCGAACTGATAGTGAACCGGTGATGCGGGGCATGCGAGATTGAAAATCCGGTCGACCTCGACATGCAGTGGAAACACCACATCGTGCCGCAGCAGCTCAAAATCAGTTCGTCCGATCAGATGTTTGACGTTGCTGCGCTGACTGGTGAAGAAATTGTCGACGCACAATACGCTGTCGCCGCGGGCAAGCAATGCGTCGCACAAATGTGAACCCAAAAATCCCGATCCGCCGGTAACAAGTGCTTCGTGCATTAATGAACCGTTTCCAGTTATTGCTTGATGCCCAATACCTATTGGCAAGAGCTATATTTAATCAGCGGACAATTCACAATCAGAATTCTGTGCTGCATAAGGCTGTTGTGCTGTATGTGCTCAAAAAATTCGTGCAGAAAGCAATTCAGCGAATGCTGTTGATTCCATGCTCGAAATCGCACCGGAGAACCAATGAAATTGCATCGGCGGATAAAGCGTATATCTGAGTTTGCAGATGCTGCGTACAACCTCGGTACCTACGCGCTATCGGGGCAATCAAACAACGAGTCGCGCTGTCGATACGTGTCCAGCCGCGGCATTAAAAAGAGTTGCCGGTATTGGAGCATCGATGGGGCCGGGCCCGCTGCCAGCCAGCTGAAGCAGGGTGTTCAATCGGGCACTGAAGATCTGCTGACAATCTATGTCTAGGCGGATCATGTTGACCGGTTTGTCAGCGAGACGCTGGACTATGTGGAAAAGCAATTCATGCTGGTCAGCGGTGATTGCGATGAGCAACTGGCGGACAAAGACACCCCCGAGGAACTGCGCGAACACATACTCGATCATCCGCTGCTCGTGGGATGGTTTGCGCAAAACTGCCTCGTCGAGCACCCTAAGCTGCACCCCATGCCGATTGGTTTGGATTATCATACGCTTACGTCTAGTCACCTGAATCTAAAATTCGCCGCATAGGGTTTGCTGCGTTCGCTGGCAGAACCGTTTGACGGATGCGAGGATTTCGTCGGCTGATTTGACCCATTTGTACGGCTTTGGGTTTTCATTGTGCACCTCGATGAATGC
>JAAEOH010000061.1 GCA_024244645.1 Hyphomicrobiales bacterium | reverse complement strand
TTTGCAAATTGAGTGGCGTGACCAACGCCTTGCGCAAAGACGACCCCGAACTCCGCCAACTGGCCGCGCAGCATGTTGATCGTCTGCGTCCGCTGACGGACCACAAGGTCCCGTGTCCGGTGTAGCGCAAGGATCGCCTGCGATCTCGGGGTGAGGATCATACTGGACGAAAGCCTGCTTTGGTCAGATCAGCTCAGTGCCTATGCCGATACCGCCGATCTGTTTATCGCCAATATCCGCATTTCCAAGAATGGCGGATTGCTGCGCTCGATTGTCATCGCGTGTGAAGCGGTGAATCGCGGAATTCCGCTGATCTTCGGTGCCCATGTCGGTGAAACCACTGTTCTAAGACGGTCGGCATTGTCGGTGGCCAATGGTTTCGCAGACGCTGTGCTGGCTCGCGAGGGTGGATTTGGCCGTTTGCTCATCAAGCAGGATGCGGTGTCGCCATCAATGCATTTCGGCAAAGGCGGCATGCTTTCGCCACGGCGTTATCTGCAGGCATCATATTTCGGCAGCGGACTGACCGTTATTCCGGAAATATTACAGCAAATTGCGGTTGAGAGCGCACAGCCCGATGATTAGGACAGCAGGCTACCAGGGCAGGATGGTCGTGCCCATCAGTTGCTTGTCGATATCATGTGCCGCCTGCCGGCCCTCGCGGATCGCCCAGACAACCAGCGACTGACCGCGGCGCACGTCGCCGGCAGCCCACACATCATCAACAGATGTTCTGTAGTCGCTCTCCTCGGCCTTCACATAGGTCGAGCCGCGCCCGTCAACACCGATATCGAGCCGGTCGCCAAGATCCTGCAGTACGCCGTTTTCGAACGGGCCGCGAAAACCGATGGCGATGAAGGCAAGATCGGCCTTGATGATGAATTCCGTTCCGACGACAGGATTGCGCTTTTCATCGACCTGACAGCATTTGACACCCGTCAGGATGCCGTTTTCACCAACGAATTCAAGCGTTCCAACCTGGAATTCCCGGACTGCGCCTTCCGCCTGCGAAGAGGAAGTGCGCATTTTGGTCGCCCAGAAAGGCCAGACAGCCATCTTGTCTTCGCGAATTGGCGGCTGCGGTCTTATGTCGAGCTGCGTCACCTTGACCGCACCCTGCCTGAAGGCTGTGCCGACGCAGTCGGATGCAGTGTCACCGCCTCCTACAACGACCACATGCTTTGCGCCGGCAAGAATCGGCTCTGACGGCCAGCCGACGGAATCGATGTTTTCGCGGGCGACACGCTTGTTCTGCTGAACCAGAAACGGCATCGCATCATGAACGCCAGTGAACTCGACGCCCGGAATTCCGGCATCGCGCGGCTTTTCCGATCCGCCGCAATAGACCACCGCATCGTGCTCTTCGCGCAGCGCATCGACGGTTTTGTCGACACCGATATGGACATCGTAATGGAAGACAACTCCCTCGCCCTCCATCTGCGCCACACGCTTGTCGATATAATGCTTTTCCATCTTGAAATCGGGAATTCCGTAACGCATAAGGCCGCCGGCGGCGCTTTCGCGCTCATAGACATGGACATCATGGCCGACACGGACAAGCTGCTGTGCGGCGGCCATTCCTGCCGGACCCGAGCCGATCACGGCTACAGATTTGCCGGTTTTTGTGTCGCTCGGCTGGGGCACCACATAACCCATGTCATAGGCCTTGTCGGCCAGCGCCTGCTCCACCGTCTTGATGGCAACGGGAATATCCTCAAGGTTCAGCGTGCACGCTTCTTCGCACGGTGCCGGGCAGATGCGGCCGGTGAATTCCGGAAAATTGTTGGTCGAATGCAGATTGCGGATCGCCTCTTCCCAATTGTTGTTGAAAACAAGGTCGTTCCAGTCTGGAATCTGGTTGTGGATCGGACATCCGCTCGGGCCGTGACAGAACGGGATTCCGCAGTCCATGCAGCGGGCCGCCTGTTTGACGACCTCGGAATCGGACATCGGGATGGTGAATTCCTTGAAGTGCCGGACACGATCCGACGCAGGCTGATATTTGGCTACTTGCCGGTCGATTTCCAGAAATCCCGTAACTTTACCCATATCCGTTCCTATTCTTCAAACCGTCACGTTCCGATCTGGCCTATTCGGCGGCAACGCCGATGCGCATGCGTTCCATTTCTTCCAGCGCACGCCGGTATTCCACCGGCATCACCTTGCGGAATTTCGGACGATAATCGGCCCAGTTTTCCAGTATGTCCCTGCCGCGCTCGGAGCCGGTATAGTGGACATGGTTGGAAATCAGCTGATAGAGCCGCTCTTCATCGTGCCGCGTCATGTCGCCGGAAACATCCACCCGGCCCTTGTGGTCCAGGTCGCCGCCGTGATGGTGCAGTTCTTCCAGTAGATCGTCTTCCTCGGGCACCGGCTCAAGCTCGACCATTGCCATGTTGCAGCGCCTTGCAAAATCGCCGGCTTCATCCAGCACATAGGCGACGCCGCCCGACATACCGGCGGCAAAGTTGCGACCCGTCTGCCCGATGACGACGACAATGCCGCCGGTCATATATTCGCAGCCATGGTCGCCGACGCCTTCCACAACGGCGATGGCGCCGGAATTACGCACCGCAAACCGCTCGCCAGCGACACCGCGGAAATAGCATTCGCCTTCGACCGCACCGTAAAGAACCGTATTGCCGACGATGATGGATTCCTCAGGCACGATGAGGCTGTCTTCCGGCGGACGAACGATGATCCGGCCGCCGCACAGGCCCTTGCCCACATAGTCATTGCCGTCACCGACAAGATCGAACGAGATTCCGCGCGATAGGAATGCGCCGAATGACTGCCCCGCCGTGCCGTTTAATGTCACGGCGATCGTATCGTCCGCCAATCCCTTGTGACCGAACCGTTTGGCGACCTCGCCCGAAAGCATCGCCCCGGTGGAGCGGTCGACATTCCTGATTTCGGTTTCAAAGGCAACGGGCGTCTTTGAATCAAGAGCATGTGCGGCCTTTTCGATCAGCGTACGGTCGAGGACATCGTCGATCGGGTGCTGCTGGCGTTGTGTCCAGTAGGTTTCCTCCTTCGCCGCTTCCGGCTTGTGGAAGATATTGCTGAAATCCAGACCCTTTGCCTTCCAGTGGCTGATGAGCTGATCCTTCTTCAACAGATCGGACTGGCCGATGATCTCGTTCAGTGTGCGATAGCCCATGGCAGCCAGGAATTCCCGCACTTCGTCGGCAACGAAGAAGAAATAGTTGATCACGTGTTCCGGCGTGCCCTTGAAGCGCTGGCGCAGCACCGGATCCTGTGTGGCGATGCCGACAGGACAGGTGTTGAGGTGACATTTGCGCATCATCAGGCAACCTGCCGCAATCAGTGGCGCGGTTGAAAAACCGAATTCGTCGGCACCGAGCAGAGCCCCGACAATGACATCGCGTCCGGTGCGCAGACCGCCATCCACCTGCAGCGGCACGCGCGAGCGCAATCCGTTGAGCACCAGGGTCTGGTGGGTTTCAGCGAGGCCCATTTCCCAGGGCGATCCGGCATGTTTGAGCGACGTCAGCGGCGAGGCGCCAGTTCCGCCGTCATAGCCGGAAATCGTTATATGGTCGGCCCGCGCCTTGGCAACCCCGGCGGCAACCGTACCGACACCCACTTCCGAAACCAGTTTCACCGAAATATCGGCCTGTGAATTGACATTCTTCAGATCGTAGATCAGTTGTGCCAGATCCTCGATCGAATAGATATCGTGATGCGGCGGCGGCGAGATCAGTCCCACGCCCGGCGTGGAGTGGCGGGTCTTGGCGATCGTCGCATCAACTTTGTGACCCGGCAACTGGCCGCCTTCTCCCGGCTTGGCGCCCTGGGAGACCTTGATCTGTATCATGTCGGAATTGACCAGATATTCGGTCGTCACGCCAAAACGGCCGGACGCGACCTGCTTGATCGCCGAGCGCTCCGGGTTCATCGATCCGTCGGGCAACGGCATATAGCGGTCGGATTCCTCACCACCTTCGCCGGTATTGGACTTGCCGCCGATCCGGTTCATGGCGATTGCAAGCGTCGTGTGGGCTTCACGGCTGATCGAGCCGAAGGACATGGCGCCGGTGGAAAAGCGTTTGACGATGTCTGCCGCCGGCTCCACCTCGTCGAGTGGGACCGGCTTGCGCCCGGCCTCTTGCGCATCGCTGATCTTGAACAGCCCGCGAATGGTGTTGAGACCTTCGGCGTGTTCATTCACGATACGCGCGAATTCACGATATTTGTCCTGCGCATTGCCGCGCACCGCATGCTGCAGCAGCGCAACGGAATCCGGCGACCAAGTGTGGTTTTCTCCGCGTATGCGGTAGAGATATTCGCCGCCGACATCGAGCGCCGTGCGCAGCACCGGATCGTCGCCGAAGGCACGTGCGTGGCGTGTATGGGTTTCGACGGCGATTTCTTCGAGGCCAATGCCCTCGATGGTCGTCGCGGTTCCGAAGAAGTACTTTTTAACAAACGCTGTCGACAGTCCGACGGCGTCAAAGATCTGTGCGCCGCAATAGGACTGATAGGTCGAGATGCCCATCTTGGACATCACCTTCAACAGGCCCTTGTCGATCGCCTTGATATAGCGGTGGACGACTTCATAGGCATCGACCGCGGCGGGAAACTCACCCTTCTTGTGCATGTCGGCGAGTGTCTTAAAGGCAAGGTAGGGGTTGATTGCTTCCGCGCCATAACCGGCAAGCACTGCAAAGTGGTGGACTTCACGCGGTTCACCCGATTCCACCACCAGCCCGACAGAGGTGCGCAATCCCTTGCGGATCAGGTGATGGTGCACGGCGGCAATTGCCAGCAGAGCCGGAATGGCAATCCGTTCGGTGGCAATCTGCCGGTCGGACAAAATGATGATGTTGTAGCCATTGTTCACGCACCGCTCGGCGCGGGCGCAAATATTATCCAGCGCTTCCGTCATATAGTCGGCGCCGCGGCTTTCGCGATAGGTTATATCGAGCGTTTTGGTCTGGAACTGATTGTCGGATATATCGCCGATCGCCCGTATTTTCTCCAGATCCTCATTGGTCAGGATCGGCTGGCGCACTTCCAGGCGACGGCGTTCCGCAAGACCTTCAAGATCGAAGAGATTCGGCCGCGGCCCGATGAAGGAGACGAGACTCATCACCGATTCCTCGCGGATCGGATCGATCGGCGGATTGGTGACCTGGGCAAAATTCTGCTTGAAATAGGTGTAGAGCAGCTTCGATTTGTCCGACATTGCTGAAATCGGCGTATCGGTGCCCATGGATCCGAGCGCCTCCTGGCCGGTGGTGGCCATCGGCGACATCAAAAGCTTCAGATCTTCCTGCGAATAACCGAAGGCCTGTTGCTGGTCGAGCAGCGACGCGCTGGTGCGGTTGGCGGACATGCCCGAAGACGGCAGATCTTCCAGCACGATCTGTGTGCGGTCGAGCCAGTCGCGATAGGGATTGGCATTTGCCAGGGTGCGCTTGATCTCGGCGTCGGACACGATGGTGCCCTCCTGCATGTCGATCAGCAGCATCTTGCCGGGCTGCAGCCGCCATTTGCGCACGATCGACTTTTCCTCCACCGGCAGCACACCGGCTTCGGACGCCATGATCACCCGGTCATCGTCGGTGACGATATAACGGGCAGGACGCAGGCCGTTTCTGTCGAGGGTCGCGCCAATCTGCCGGCCATCGGTAAATGCGACGGCAGCCGGTCCGTCCCATGGCTCCATCATGGCTGCGTGGTATTCATAGAAGGACTTGCGGTCTTCATGCATCAGCTTGTTGCCGGCCCAGGCTTCCGGGATCAGCATCATCACCGCATGGGTCAGCGAGTAACCACCCTGCACCAGGAATTCCAGGGCATTGTCGAAACACGCCGTATCGGACTGGCCCTCATAGGAGATCGGCCACAGCTTGGTGATGTCGTCGCCGAAGAGCGGCGAGGAAACGGAGGCCTGACGGGCCGCCATCCAGTTGACATTGCCGCGCAGCGTGTTGATCTCGCCATTGTGCGCGACCATGCGATAGGGATGCGCCAGTTTCCAGGACGGGAATGTGTTTGTCGAAAAGCGCTGGTGAACCAGGGCAACGGCGGAGACGAAACGCTCGTCCTTCAGGTCCCTGTAATATTCGCCCACCTGATAGGCCAGGAACATGCCCTTGTAGACAATCGTCCTGCTACACAGCGAGACAATATAAAAACCGTTGTCGCGCCCCTCGGTCTCATCGAAGATGCGGTTCGAAATGACCTTGCGCAGGATAAACAGCCGGCGCTCGAACTCCGCTTCCGATTCGACCCCCTCGCCCCGGCCGATGAAAACCTGGCGGTGGTAGGGCTCCGTCGCAACGATATCCGCTGATTTTGAAAGCGATGAATTGTCGACCGGCACATCGCGATAGCCAAGCAGCAACTGCCCCTCGGCGACGACGACTTCGTCGATGATTTCCTCTATATGCGCCCGCATCTCAGTATCCTGCGGCATGAACAGGTATCCGACCGCATAATGTCCGACTTCCGGCAGGGTGACATTCTGGCTGGCCATCTCATCACGGAACAACGCGTGCGGAATCTGCACCAGCATGCCGGCGCCATCGCCCATCAGCGGATCTGCACCAACGGCGCCCCGGTGTGTCAGGTTCTCAAGCATGAACAGACCATCCTCGATGATCTGGTGGGATTGCTCGCCACGCATATGGGCAACGAAGCCAACGCCGCAGGCATCATGCTCGTTGCGTGGATCGTATAGGCCCTGTTTTGCAGGAAATCCTGATGTACCGGCGCGTTTCACCGTCGGCATTTGTGTCAAACCTGGCACAGCTGCTTCCTGTGATGGCGTTTTATCCGTCATCTTTTTCCTCCTGTCATGGCCTGGGAAACCTACGGGCTTCTTGGGGCGACTTGATCGTCCGTGCCGGTTTGTGTTCATCCGGTACAGTTTTATCATGCGGCAAATTCTAGCAATCAGCCTATTTACGGCACTCTGCGGTCCAATACGGTCCGGTCTCAAAACACCGTTCACGCCCGCTCAAAATGATGATTCTCAACAAAATCAACACCTTGACATACGCTGCAATGCGGATCTGCATGCCCGATCCGGGCACCCTTCACCATTGCGGCCACTGATGCGACCAACGCGGATGCCGCTGCGAAAATAAGGCTTTGGACATCCAATTAGGACAGTATGGCTGTCCTATTTTTTACCCTATATGCCAGAAACGGGCAGCAGGAGCAAGATGGCGGCGTCATTTTTGTCGCTGCCCGCCTCATCATATTGCCGCACCGGCACAATAGGCGACATAATATTTCACTATCATGACCGATATGGTTCCAATGTGTCAGCGCAGCCGATATCCGCTATTTCCCTTGCCTTGTCGGTGTTCCATGTCATGTATGAATTTCAACACGTCAAACGAACAAATACGCTCTAAGGACCGCCATGCATTTTTCCTCGGACAACTGGGCAGGTGCCCATCCACGTATCGCCGAATCGCTAACCCGTCATGCATCCGGTTTTGCGGCAGCCTACGGCACAAGTGATCTGGACAAGAAGGTCGAGGCACGGTTTAGCGAAATATTCGAGCGCGAAGTGGCAGTGTTTTTTGTCGGCACAGGTACTGCGGCCAACTCGCTCTCCATGGCTGCCGTGGCGAGACCCGGTGGCGTCGCCTTCTGCCACCGGGAGGCACATTTGATTGCCGATGAAGGCGGTGCCCCCGAATTTTTGTCACAGGGCATCCGCCTTGCCGGGGTCGATGGGGCGCTGGGAAAAATGGACCCCCAAAGCCTGGAAGCCGAAATCCGTCGGTTTCCATCGGAATTCGTGCACGCCGGCCAGCCGATGGCCGTCAGCATTTCCCAGTCGACCGAAATCGGCACTGTTTACGAACCGGGCGAGATCGAATCCATTGTCGAAATCTGCCGCAAGCACAGGCTTCCCCTGCATATGGATGGCGCCCGCTTCGCTAATGCCATGGCGGGGCTTGGCATGAGCCCTGCAGAGATGAGCTGGCGGCGCGGCGTCGACATCATGTCCTTCGGCGCGACCAAGAACGGCTGCTGGTGTGCCGAAGCGGTGGTCGTGTTCGACCCGGACAAGGCAAAGGAGCTTCCCTTCATCCGCAAACGGTCCGCCCATCTGTTTTCCAAGAGCCGGTTCATCGCCGCGCAGCTGGAAGCCTATTTCGAAGACGATCTGTGGATTGAAATCGCCGCCCACGCCAACGACATGGCCAACAGGCTTCGCCAGGCAATCACCGAATCGGACAATGCACGACTTGCCTGGGACGGACAGGCCAACGAGGTATTTGCCATCATGACGCGTGACAGGTTCGATGCGCTGATCGAACAGGGTGTGCAGTTTTACGAATGGCATACCCCGCATTTCGCCAGCAGTCTCCTTGGCAAGGGCGAACTCATCACGCGGCTCGTCACCGGATTTGCCACGACTGATCAACATGTCCTCAGATTTGCCGACTTGTTGGAATAATTATTGGGCGCTAACGTAACGGTGCACACGGCGATCTGGAGTATGAATGCAACGAATGCGGACGATGGGCAGCCTCATAAAACGTTGAAGAAAATAGGTTATTTGAAGCAGTCCCGTGGAATAACACTTTTGTCACGAAGATACTACTGAAGATAACACGCTGTTGATTTCCAATTTATCCGCATTTTTCAGAAACTCCGCCCGTCCCGGCGACTACCGGGGAAAGACAAGTGTCACCACCTGAATTTCAAACTCCCAAGGAGATTCCCATGTCCAAGAAAACAATTGTTGGCGCTTCCGCTGTTGCTGGTGCAGTCGCCATGGCTTTAACAGGAGCATCGCTCGTTGCTTCCACCACCGCCGCTTCCGCCAAGGAAAAGTGCTACGGCGTTTCGCTCGTCGGACAGAACGACTGCGCAGCCGGCCCCGGCACCACTTGCGCAGGAACCTCGACGGTCGATTATCAGGGCAATGCCTGGAAGCTGGTCAGCGACGGCACCTGCACAACAATGGAATTGCCGGACGGCCGCATGGGTTCGCTTGAACCGCTCGACCGCGACCTGCCGGCATAAGCCAAAACCGGAATTGACGCCGACCGCCGGGGACAGCCTTGCGGTCGGTTCGCTCCGGTGAAGCAGGAGTATAACAATGACGGACAAAGCCTCCCGGGCACACTCCGCACCTGATGCCGGGTTCACCGACAGCACCATCCCCGCTCGCGCCGGCGCCGGTTTGAAGCCGGAACATGTCGACGCCATTTTGCAGGACGATTACCGGATAGGCTTTCTTGAAGTCCATGCGGAAAACTACATGGGTGATGGTGGTGCGACGCACCGGACTCTCACCGCAATTCGTCAGAGTTTCCCTCTTTCCGTTCACGGTGTCGGCCTGTCGATCGGCAGCGAAAACGGCATCGATAACGAGCACATTGCGCGCCTGAAGGGCGTCGTCGACCGGTATCAGCCGGGCCTCGTATCGGAGCACCTTGCCTGGTCCACGCACGACACCAGCTATTTCAATGATCTGTTTCCTGTGCCCTATGATCAGCCGACCCTCGATCGGGTAGTGGCGCATATAGATCAGGTTCAAAATGCGCTTGGACGCAAGATCCTGCTCGAAAATCCCTCGACCTATGTCCAGTTCGAAAAGTCGACCATGGGCGAAACGGATTTCATAGCGGAGATTGCCAGACGCAGCGGCTGCGGCCTGTTGCTCGACATCAACAATGTCTTCGTCTCCGCCACCAATCAGAAATACCGGCCGTTGACCTATCTATCAGAGTTCCCGCTTGAAAAGGTCGAGGAAATACACCTCGCCGGCCACGCTCACGACGTCGATGACGAGGGCGAGCCGCTGCTGATCGACGCCCATGACCGCCCCGTTGACGATGAGGTCTGGAAACTCTATGACATCGTCATTGGCCAGATCGGCCCGGTGCCCACATTGATTGAATGGGACAACAACGTTCCGGACTGGCCGGTTCTGCGCCACGAGGCAAAGCTTGCCGACGAGATATTGGAGCGGCGGGCCGCGAATTACATGTTGGGAAGCCATCATGCCGCAAATGGCTGATGACCGGCGCTCCGACCAGCCTGCTGATGCGACTTCGCTGGAGCCGTTTTCCGACGCGCTGCTCGACCCCGATCTGCCGACACCAAAGGGCATTGTCGGCCCAAAGGGCAAAAAGGCGGCCAAGCGCTTCAACGTCTACCGAAACAACGTAACGGTCGGCCTCGTTGGCGCACTCGCCGACATCTTTCCTGCCGTCCACCGTCTTGTTGGTGATGAGTTTTTTCGCGCAATGGCCAGGATCTACGTTCAGACCGAACAGCCCTCGTCACCATTATTGTTTCGTTACGGCGCTGGATTTCCCGCGTTTCTCAAGACCTTCGAACCGGTCGCGAAACTGACCTACCTGCCGGACGTAGCACGAATCGAACGCGCCTGGCTTGATGCCTATCACGCCGCTGACACGCCGGTGATGGATCCGGCTGATCTCGGTGCCATTGCACCGGAAGATCTTGCCGATCAGCGTTTTATTACACATCCCGCAACGTTTGTTGTGCGCTCGAATTTCGCCGCCGTATCAATATTTGCCGCCAACCGGGCGGGAAAGGACCTTTCCGGCATCGACCCTCTTATTGCAGAAGACGGTCTGATCACACGGCGCGAATTTGATGTCGAAATCAGGCAATTGCCGGCAGGCGCCGCCGCGTTTCTCCAAGCGCTTGCCGGTGGCGCCACACTTGGCGAGGCTGCCGGCTCAGCGGTCGAACAATCAGAAGATTTTGATCTGGCTGCTGCGATTGCAGCCATGCTGGAAGCCGGCGCGTTCAGCGCACTGGCATCTGGAAAAATTGACGAGAAGGGGCAGTAAAATGACATCGCTTGTTGAAATGATCCGCCAGTTGCATGACGGCATATTCGGCATGATCGAAAGGGCGACCGACGGATGGTTTTTGGGGCTGTTCACACGCTTTGTGTTCGCCGCAACGCTCTACATCTATTTCCTCAACTCGGCCAGAACCAAGACCAGCGATGGTCTGCTTGGAATTTTCGAGGTGACGGACAGCGCCTATATCCAGATCGCCGGCAAGGCATTCGAGGCGGCCGGTTACGAGGCGAGCGCTCTGCCGCTTCAGACCCATATCATGGTCTATGCCGGAACCTACGGGGAATTCATCCTGCCGGTTCTGGTCATTCTCGGCTTTTTTGCCCGTATTGGCGCCGTCGGCATGATTATCTTCATCATTGTACAGACCTATGTGGACGCCACCGGGCACGGCGTGAATCTCGGCACGCTTTTCAACGGACAACCCGGCGAAATCCTCGACCAGCGCCTGTTCTGGATCGTGCCGATGGTTTACGTGGCAATAAAGGGCCCGGGGCTGATCTCGCTGGATGCGGTGCTGTCACGCTGGTGGAGCGGTCGCCTGTCCGGACCATTGCCCGCATGAACAACAAAAAACGGCGCCTGAAAAGGCGCCGTTGTCGATTGAAGTCCGGAAGCAGTTAGGCGACTGTATCGGCTTCGATCTGCTTCGTCATATTGCCGGACTTGTCAGCCGTGATGTCGATGCGACGTGGCTTCATGGCCTCGGGAATTTCCCGCACGAGATCGACGTGAAGCAGCCCGTTTTCGAGCTTGGCTCCGTTGACTTCGACATATTCGGCGAGCTGGAATCGGCGTTCGAATGCGCGTTTGGCAATTCCGCGATAAAGGAATTCGCCCTCATCTGCAGCTTTGGTATCTGCCTTTTCGCCTTTCACCGTCAGCACATGTTCGCGTGCCTCGATGGAAAGTTCGTCTTCGCCAAAACCGGCGACGGCCATGGTAATCCGATAGGCGTTTTCACCGGTTCTTTCGATATTGTAGGGAGGGTAGGTCTGGCTCTGGTCTGGCTGGCCAAGGCTGTCCAGCATGGTGAAGAGCCTGTCAAATCCGACAGTGGAGCGATAAAGAGGTGAAAAATCGACATGACGCATGGTCTTGTCCTCCATTGAGCGACGTATTTTGGTCTTGGCATTGAGGACCCCCGCTTGGCGGCGGATCGTCGAGCCAGCAGGCCCTGAATGGCACCTGCAGACTATAAATGGTGACTGCAAACTGGCGTTTCAAGACATTCGGAATTCGGGTACCTGTCACGCTTTTACCGCGCATAAAACACTTGATTGGCACGCCCATAACAGTTCAATAGGGGCATGGATCAAACCGCCCCCAAAACCGGAAGCGTCATCCACGACACGCCGGACAATCCAGCGCCCGAAAACGCCATCACGGGATTCTTCGAATCCCGCGACAACAAGAAGCTGCGCTACGCAATTTTTCGCTCAAGCATAACTCGAGCAACCGGAACCGTGGTTCTGCTGCAGGGCCGCAACGAGACGATCGAAAAATATTACGAAACGATCCGCGATCTCACCGATGCCGGCCTTTGGGTCGCCACTTTCGACTGGCGCGGCCAGGGTGGATCGGAACGGCTGTTGAAGGGCTCGTTTGCCGGACACGTTCAGCGCTTTTCAG
This sequence comes from Hyphomicrobiales bacterium, assembly GCA_024244645.1. Taxonomy (GTDB): domain Bacteria; phylum Pseudomonadota; class Alphaproteobacteria; order Rhizobiales; family Rhizobiaceae; genus Hoeflea_A. The sequence goes on along the minus strand of JAAEOH010000061.1, from coordinate 15,745 downwards.
ACTATGAGGACGACCTGGAATTTTTCCTGGAAAACATTGTCCTGCCGGATGCGCGGCTGCCGTTTTATATCGTCGGCCATTCGACCGGCAGTCTAATCGCCCTTTCGGCAGCGCCGCGTCTTGCCAATCGCGTCGAAAGAATGGTGCTATGCGCGCCCTTTGTCGGCATGCGGGACAATCGTTTTGGCGAACCGATGCTGCGTTTTGTTGTCGGGGCCGCCAGCATGTTCGGCTTTGGCAGGAAATCGTCCACCGGCAACAAGCGCAGCAACCTCGAGTTCGAAGGCAATAATTTGACGTCAGACCGTGAGAGGTTTACGCGCAACCGGGCGATCTACGACACCTGCCCGGACCTCATACTCGGCGGCCCGACTTTCCGCTGGCTGTCGCAATGTTTGCGCGCCATGAAGCGCGTCCACACACCCGGTCATCTTGCCTCGATCCGCATTCCGACCCTGCTCATCGGCGCCGGAGCGGATGCGGTCGTGCCGATCGAGCCAGTTGAGGAGCTTGCCTCGCATTTTCGTGCCAGCGAGTTGATCACCATCGATCATGGAAAACACGAGCTTTTTCAGGAAGCCAATATTTACCGCAAACAGGTCATCGCCGCGATCACCGCATTTATTCCGGGCGAATTGTAAGTTCGGACCTTATTGTCCGCCTACGGATTCAGCAACGCCAGCGCCTCTTCATGCACCGCGCGGCTTCCGGCCGCGATGATGTCGCCGCCCTGTTCCGGCCGGCCGCCGTCCCAGTTGGTGACGACTGCCCCCGCCGATTCGAGGATCGCAATGAGTGCGCCGATGTCATAGGCCTGAAGGCCGCTTTCAATGACAAGATCGGCATTGCCGCTGGCCACCAGCGCATAGGCATAACAGTCGCAGCCGTAACGAAACAGGTTGACCCGGCCTTCGACGACCCGGTAGCGCTCGGCTTTGCCGTCCTCGAACAGATGCGGCGAGGTGGTAAAAAGCGTCGCCTGTGCAAGGCTGCCGCAATCACGCGCCCTGACCGGACGCTCGCCATCCGGCCCCCGGTAGAACGTGCCGCTCTGGTCGGCAACATAGCGCTCGCCCGTGAAGGGCTGATCCATCACGCCGGCAATAGCAACGCCGTTTTGATAAAGGCCGATAAGCGTTCCCCATACCGGCAGCCCGGATATGAACGCCCGCGTTCCGTCGATCGGATCGATGATCCAGACATATTCGCGGTCCAGCCCGACATTGCCGTGCTCCTCGCCCATGATGCCGTGTTCCGGGTAATTCTCACTGATAAGAACCCGGATTGCGGCTTCCGCCGCACGGTCGCCCTCTGTCACCGGGTCAAATCCGCTCTGCAATTTGTTGGAGATCTCCGTATTCACGCGAAAGCGCGGCAATGTTTCTTTTGCCGCGGCATCGGCAAGAAGGTGCAGAAATTCGAGATCAGGTTGCATGGCGGCGATCCTGTTTTTCCATTCCGGTGGAGCAGTTATTGCGATGATAACGTTCTCAAAGAACAGACGTGTTTTTGCAAGCGCGACGGGCTTTTGTTCATCCCTTGACTTTTGTGCAGCGCAGCAATATAGTAATGGTACAGCCAATGGCTGTGTATGCCCTTAAAGGGCATTTCCTCCCTAGATTTGACCGCGCCACACAGGTGCGGTCCTTTTTTTGCCTGTAATTCGCTGAAAAGACGCTGTTTTTACCTATTCAGCCGCCAGCGCGACATCGGAATAATTGCTGGAAAAATACTCCGTCAGAAGGCTCATGAAATGCGTGAGATCGCTGCACAGCGCAGCAAATCCGCCGGTTTTTTCAAAACTCTGCTCGTTGACGTACAGGCCACGGTTGATTTCGATCTGCATAGCGTGAAGCCCTCTGGCAGGCCGCCCGTAATGTTCGGTGATAAATCCGCCCGCATAGGGCTTGTTTCTTGAGACCGTGTATCCCAGATCCTGCAAAATACTGACAGCAAGGCGTGACAGCGCTTCGGTAGCGCTTGTTCCATATCGGTCGCCAATGACGAAGTCGGGGCGTTCCCGGCTTCCCGTTTGCGCATTTGCAGGCATCGAATGGCAATCCACAAGAACCCCGTAGCCAAAACGCGAATGGGTTTTGACCAGCAAACCGCGCAGCCGGTCGTGATAGGGCCTGTAAAACCGGTCGATGCGCTCCAACCCGTCTTCCATGTTCATGCGTTGGCCGTAGATTTCCATATTTTCCGCCACAAGCCTCGGAATTGTGCCGAGACCGCCGGCAACCCGCATCGAGTTGGCATTGATGAATGAGGGAACCCTGCCCTCGAACATGCGCGGATCGAGTTCATAGGGCTCCCGGTTGACGTCGATAAAGGCCCGCGGGAAATGTGCTGCCAGGAGCGGCGCGCCGATTTGCGGCGCAGCGTCGAACAGTTGGTCGACATAATAATCTTCTGAACGGCGTATCGAATGGCGGTCCAGCCGCGATGCCGACAGAAACTCATCGGGATAAACCCGGCCGCTATGGGGTGAGTTGAAAACAAAGGGAACGGTTTGTTCAGCAGGTAGACGTATTTCAAACGGGCGGTGATCGGATAAACTGTCTTCGATCAATGGCTTAATCCCGTTCTGCGCGCCATGAAGTCAATTCGGCACTCCTGCAAATCATGTCCTTTGCCAAGTATGTTGCCAGTTGATTGCAGCCAAGTCCATACTCATCCAGAGCCGTTTGAGCAATCATGGCGACGTCTCATAAATATTCTTAACAGCAACATACAAAAATTGCCGGGTTTTGGCCGCAAATTCACCCGATATTTACTTCACCGGGTTTGAATGGGTAGTGCCTGCATGCTAAGCGGCGGGCGTGGGCAATACCAGAAAACGGCATATGTGGCCGGTCTCGACCATCTAAATGTCGACCGAATCACAGGCCAAAAAATGGTACTGGCACGGGATTGAAGGGCATGAGTAGCAGTATGAAAATTCTTCTTGCGGAAGACGATGATGATATGCGCCGCTTTCTGGTTAAGGCGCTGGAAAAGGCGGGATACGCCGTCCAGTCCTATGACAATGGCGCAAGTGCCTACGAACGTTTGCGAGAAGAGCCCTTTTCTCTGCTTTTGACCGATATCGTGATGCCGGAGATGGACGGTATCGAGCTGGCAAGACGGGCAACAGAGCTCGACCCGGACCTGAAGGTCATGTTCATAACCGGATTTGCGGCCGTTGCGCTGAACCCGGAATCCGAAGCGCCCAAAAACGCCACCGTCCTTTCAAAGCCGTTCCATTTGCGTGACCTCGTCAACGAGGTTGAAAAGATACTCCAGGCGGCATAATTATCTCAAAAAACGGCCGAAACAGGCTTGACCGCATCATGTCTTTTATGGTGTATGCGGCCGGTCGGATGGGCGGTTAGCTCAGCGGGAGAGCACTACGTTGACATCGTAGGGGTCACTGGTTCAATCCCAGTACCGCCCACCATCAAAATCAAAGACTTAGCAGAAATTTGCGTAGGGTGCACATGGTTCAACGAACCGGAACGCCCTGATTTGCATTGATAAAGCCGGCATTTTGCGCAACGCATAGGCATGAGAACCGCTGCCCTTACTGTTCTTGTTGCGCTCAGTTCCAAGCCGGCCGGCGCGCAGGTGACTGACGGCCGAAGGCCAGCACTTGCGAACGGCCACTGTGTCAATCGGCATTGAATTGGGACCCCCTTTCGGCGTTCAAAAGGAAAATTGGATGCCGATAGGGGGTCCCAATTCAATGCCGATTGACAGTATCTCCTCAAAATGAAGCGACGGGCGCGCCAAAGGCGCTTTCATCTGGCACAACGCCAAGGCCCGGACCGGTGGGGCGCCGGATGTGACCGCCCTCGATACGGATGCCGTGCTCGGGATCGTAATTGCCTTCGATATAAGGCGCGGCGAGCCAGACGCCTTCGCATAAATCGGGTCGCACGGTGGAACCGATCTGGGTGCAGGCCGCAGCGATGATGTCCCCGCCCCAGCTGTCGTCGCAGGTATGCGGCAGGCTGCGTGCCTCGCAGATGTCGCGGAAGGCACGCATGTTCTGCAACCCGCCAATCCGCGTCACCTTCATTCCGAACCCGTCCACCAAACCGGTGCCGGCGGCCGAGACGACAGTGTTCAGATCGATGCTGTTCTCATCCATATAAATACCGTGCACGATTTGGGGGCGGATCTTTTCGAGATCCTGATAGGTGTTGCAGGGCTGCTCCATGATAAAGGGGATATCTGGACATTCGCGGCTGACGCGTAGCGCGTCGCGCGTGGTCAAGCTGCGGTTGCCATCCACCGCGAGACGCATGCCCGATCCGCCGATAACTTCCCAGACCTTGCGGATCGTTTCGATGTCGATCTCGACGGGACGTCCGCCGATCTTGACCTGCAGACGGGGGTAGCCTTCGGCCAGTTTCTCGCCCGCCAGCCGTGCGATGTCATCCGGCGCGCCAACGTTGGTGGCATAGTAGGATGGCAGCAGGTCGGTCATCGCGCCGCCCAACAGGTCGGCGACATTGATCCCCAGACATTTGCCGACGAGGTCATGGGCTGCGATGTCGATGGCGGCCTTGGAATAGTTATGGCCATTGAGCAGATTGTTCATCTTGCGCTGCAGCGCTAGTGGCCACAGCTCGGCGCCGATCAGCCCCTTGGCCATCACCTTGAGTGCGGCACGTGCACCATCGGCATGGGCTTCGGCATAGGTCGGACCGACGGGACAGGTTTCACCCCAGCCCACGGTCCCGTCATCGGCAACCAGCTTCACCAGTGTGGTATCCAGCTCATGCACCGTGCCGCTGGCCATGACATAGGGGCCATTCCTGACCGGTAGGTCATGGGCGTAGATGTGGATTTCCTTAATATTCATTTTTCACTCTCTCAAAATCGAACCCGCAATGTTTGCCTGACCGGTTCGCGCATGGCGTTCCGGAATCGCCGCCTCTGTCTCGAAGGCGACGATTCGATCCGGGGCACGCGATGCCACGCGCCCTCAAATGTTACTCTGTCGTCGGGATCGCGGCACCGACTTTTTGGCGCAGCCCGTCACGGTAGAGGGCTTTGGCAAGGGCGATACACATCAGCCCCATCACAAACGTGAACGGCAAGGCCCCGATGATCATGGCGTTGCGCAACGCATCCAGCGGATTGTTTTCTCCCGCGGCCACAATCAGTGTACCGATTACCGCCGTCAGGATCAGACCCCAGATGATCTTATGTTTGTTGCCGATCTTCTGGTCACCGCCCGACATGATGGTGTTCATCACCAGGATGCCGGAGTCCGCCGAGGTGACCAGGAAGGTCATGATCAGCACAACACACATAACGGTGACGCCCGACAGCAGCCCGCCCGAGACCATCTCTCCCAGGGTCACGAACAGCTTGGCCGTATTCGAGGCACCGACAATTGCGCCATCGGCAACACCTGTCAGTTCGAGGTTGATCGCAGTACCGCCCAAGATGGTTATCCAGGCAAAGCAGACCATTGCAGGTGCAAATACGCATCCGACAATGAACTCGCGCACGGAGCGCCCTTTGGAAATGCGTGCCAGGAACAGGCCGACGAAGGGCGAGAACGCGATCCACCAGGCCCAGTAGAAGGTGGTCCAACCGGCCTGCCAGCCGAACTGGCGGCCTGGCTCACCGGCAGCATAGGCTGCGGCAAGCACATCCTCCGGCAGCGCTGTGGCTTCACATTCGAGGCCCGATTTGAAGGCCTCGAACGAACCCCATGCGTTCGTGGCGCTGTTGCGCGGTGCATCGGCAAAGGGGGCCGCTTCGCCGGGCAGAGCTGCTGCAAATTCGGCGGCGGATTGCGGACCATATGCGTTAAAGCTCAGCGACACGAAGTGCAGCAAGTAGTCTATGAACGCAGTTGCATAGGTGGTCATCGCGAACAGGAACGAGCCGAACACGATAAACACCAGCAGCAACAGCAAAGACAGAACTAGGTTCAGGTTCGAGAGATATTTCACGCCCCGGCCAACGCCTGAAACCGCGGACAGGATCGACAGGCCCATGATCACCACAAGACCGGCGATAAGTCCGACCGTGCTCGGAGCGGGTGTTTCGCCGCTCAGATCCATTGTCCACTCCATGCCCGAAATGGCGTACAACCCGTCGATAAACTGCAACACGTCATAGCCAATGGTCACCGATACGCCCAAAATCGTCGCAACCACACCCAGAACATCGACCACATGACCCAGAAAACCGTTCATGAGCCGACCGAACAGCGGCGTCAGCGCCGTGCGGATCGTCAGTGGCATGCCGCGGGTATAGGCATAGTAGGCAAGCGACAGTCCCGTCACCACATAGATGGCCCAGGCGTGAAATCCGTAGTGCATGAAGAGATAGCGATAGGCTGACTACGACGCTCCTTCGCTGTTGGCATCGGCCGCGCCCGACAGCACGACAGGGTTCGACCCCCATAGGCCAAGCGGCTCGGCGGTGGCAAACACCATCAGACCAACGCCGAGACCGGCACCGAACATCATTGAGAACCATGAAAAATTCGAGAATTCGGGTTTCTCGCCGACAGGCCCCATGACCCGCTTGCCCGTTTGCGGTAACAACGCCACGACAATCAGGAAGAAAGCAAAAAAACCTACGATGACAATATAGAAGGGGTTGAAATCCTCAAGAAGACGTGAGTTCAGGCTACCCAGAAAGCCATTCGCATTGCCCGGCCAAACCAGGGCCCAGATGACCAGTGCGACCATGATGCCCTTGCTGAGCAATGCAATCTCGAGGCTATGCCCCTCGTAAAAGCCACTTGCAGCCCTTGGGATCTGCAAGTCTGTAAAGGGTTGTTTGATTGACATGTTTTTCCTCCCTGTCAATTGATTGTGACCTGATCTCAGTCCTCTCAAAAAAATCTGTCGGGCTCGAAAGCCTTGATATCGATAGCCGGCCTTCTCTCTGCGACGACATCCGCGACCAACCTGCCGGTCGTTGCAGCCAATGTCAGACCAAGCTGGCCATGACCGGTGGCGAACACGACATTGGCAATTCGGCTCGAGCGCCCGATTATGGGTCGGGTGTCGGGAGTGAATGGCCTGCGCCCCATGCGTCTTTCTGCCTTGTCGGTGCGCAGCGTCGGCAACACCCGTCGGGCGCGCTTGACCAGCACATCGGCACGCCGCCATTTGGGTGCAGCGTCGAGGCTGGCGAATTCGACCGTGCCGGTAACCGCCACCTCTCCTTCATAGGGCGTGATGCAGAACCCGCCCTGGGGATAGAAAACGGTATGTTTCAGCTCCACGCCGGGATCCTTCAGCCCGGTGGAATAGCCCATCACCCCCTCGAGATGCAGCCGTATGCCCAGTTGTTGCGCCAGCGCTCTGGATTGAGTTCCAGCGGCGATCACAACCTCATCGGCTTCCACAAGCTGTCCGTCAGCACCCCGTACGACGGTGATCCGCTCTCCGCTTCGTTCGAACCCGGCTCCGGCTGTGGTCAGGACCTGCCCTCCGCGATAGGCAAAGGCGCGATGCAGCTTTTCCACCAACCGTCTGGGGTCAGTGACGTAGCTCCAGTCGCCCAACACGGCGGCGTGTTTGAAATCGCGCGCAATGGCCGGTTCCATCTCATAGGCTTCCCGTCCCGAAATCTCGTCGATGGTGCAGCCCAACGCGCGTGCCAGATTGAATACCGCGCCCATGGTGGCGCGATCCGCATCGCCGTCAAAGAGCTTGATGACCGGGCGCTCTATCAGCAGTTCGGGACAGCCGATATCGGTGATCTGTGCCTTGAAATCCTCTGTCGCGGCGAAGGTCAGCCCCGCCAGATCGGCGGCTATCGCCCGCATGCGCGAGGGCAGCGAATTTGTGGTGAAACGGGCAAACCAGGGCAGCAGCCCCAGCACGCTGGCCGGACGCATCGACAGCGGCGCCTCGGGGTCGAGCAGCCAACCGGGCACTTTCATCAGCATCCCGGGCTGTGAAAGTGGCACGACCTCGCCCACAGCGATGCAGCCGCAGGAGGCCCAGCTGGCGCCTTCGCCCACCGGCCCCGGCTCGAGCACGGTGACGCTGTGCCCATCCGCCTGCAGCGACAAGGCGCAGGAAATGCCGACAATTCCGCCCCCGATGACCACGACCTGCTTCATCGCGTTCAACCCAATTGCTCCAGTTGCGCGAGCAATTCGGTGCTGACGGCGATGCCGTCGTCTGCGGCGGCGGCGCGCTTTTTAAACCGCCCGTCGCCCGGCACCCGCGCTCCGGGCATGGCATCGATCCGTCCGACGATCTGCGCCACCTGGCCACAAACGCCGGATTACCCCATTTGGCGGGTTGATGGCGATGGTGGTTACCCCCGGCTTTACGTTGAACGACCCGAACGAATCCTTTTCCTCCGAATCCGATGACAGCGTCCCTCCCGCCAGCGCTGCCGCCAGGATTTCGACCATTAGCGCAATGCCGGTGCCCTTGTGCCCGGCAAAGGGCAGCAGGCTGAGGGTTTCGTTAATCTCGGAGGCATCGGTGGTCGTGTTGCCCTGCCGGTCCAGTCCTCCGGGCACGGGCAGGTCGTGCCCTTCGGTCGCCGCCAGCTTGATATCCATCATCGCCACGACAGATGACGCCTGGTCCCATACGATCGGTTCTGCGCCTTCGCGCGGGCAGGCAAAGGACATCGGATTGGTACCAAAGACAGGTCTGTTGCCGCCTTGGGGTACGATCAGGGCCAACGAGTTCACCACGCTGATGGCGATCAGCCCCTCCTTCGCAAGCGCCTCGGTTTCGAAGCGAAGCGCCGCCAGATGTTGCGTGTTGGCGCAGGTGAACCCGGCGATGCCATTCTCGCGCGCCATTTCAACCAGCTGCGGACGAGCCATTTCGGAGACGATCTGAAAATAGCCGTTGTCTCCGTCGCCACGCAGCACACCGCGCGCAATCCGTTCGATACGCGGTTGCGCAGCACCATTGGCATAGCCGGAACGAAGGCTCTGCACATAACGCGACAGCATCGTCAGCCCGTGACTGCGTGGGCCGTCGCGTTCGGATCGGGTGACCAGATCAGCGATGATATCGCTGCCGCGATCATCTATGCCACCGGACACAAGGACGGTCTTGGCCAATGCGCGAACCTCTTCGAGTGAGAGCGATTTCATCGAGATATTGGTCATTTCCCCAAATCCTGTCCTTGTGTCCAGTGGAAGGAGCCGTCAGACCGGGGCTGTACAGCTTTGGTATTCGATGCGCTTCCTGGCAACGAACTCCGCCAACGCCCCCGCCTGATCGTCGGGCATCGGCGGCTGCACATAACTGTGCAGGATGCGCTGTGCCGCTTCACGGCCCACCTCGTTTGCGGTCTTGGCGCCTTCGTCGAACCACTGTTCGAAGCTGTCATTGTTCTGCAGCGGGTTGATTTGCAGCGGGTTCTCTCGGGTGTGGTCGGTTCCGAGGAAATGCCCGCCCGGACCGATCTCGGCAACATCGCCCAAAAGCGCCTCGAGGTTTTCCTCGGTCAGCCCCGAAAAGAAGCGGTGGTAGGTTTCGAGCTGATAGGCGTCCTGCACCCATTTGGAATAGCTCACCCCCAGCGCACCCTCCAGGAAACCCGCCGAATGCACAATGAAGTTGCATCCGCCCAGCAGCACCGGCCACATGGTGTTGGCACTGTCATAGGCGGCCTGCATGTCCGGCGATTTCGAACCGGTCCACATGGTGCAGGAGCGCCACGGCACGCCGTAATGCCGCGCCATCTGACCCACTAGCAGGTTCATCAACCCCGGCTCGGGCGAGCCCATCATCGGCGCGCCGGTCTTCATCGACACTCCCATGATCGCCACACCCATCACCATCGGGCAGCCGCGGCGGATGATCTGGGAATAGGCCATGCCGGCAAGGCTTTCCGCAATCAGCAGTGCAACGCCGCCAAGCGGGCTGGCAGGCGTGCTGGCACCGGCCAGAACGAAGGGTGACAGCAGGCAAGGCTGGTTGGCGGCGGCATAGACGCGCAGGCTCTGCAGCATGGTCTCGTCCCAGACCAGCGGCGTGTTGCAATTCAACAGCGAGGTGACAACCACGTTCCGATCCACAAAGTCTTCACCAAAGACGATGCGCGCCATTTCAACCGTGTCGTGGGCTGCGGTCTCGGACAAAACGGAGCCCTTGATCGGCTTGTCGGTCAGGGTAAGCGCAGAAGAGACGAGTTCCAGATGGCGCAGCGGCACCGGCACGTCCTGCGGCTCGACCGGCAGGATGCCCGGAACATGCATCGCCTGACTCATCTGCCCCAGCTTGAAAAAGTTGTGTGCGTCCTCCAGCTGCGAGGGGCGGCGCACACCGTCCAGCCCGTAGACAAACGGTGCGCCATAGGCGTTGGCAAAGATCGACGCCTTGCCTCCCACTTCCACCGTGCGTCCGGGATTACGCGCGTGATAGCGGTAGCTGGAGGGAACGGAGGAGATCAATTCCATCAGCATGTCGCTCTGGATGCGCACGCGTTCCCCCTGAACATCGGCGCCCGTCTTTTTCCAGTCGGCCAGGGCTACAGGGTCGCGGAATTCGATCCCTGTGGTTTCCAGGATCGTCATCGCCGCATTGTGGATCTTCTCGACGCCCTCGGGACCGAGCAGATCGATCGGGCCGACCTTGCGGCGCAGCGTGGACAGGTAAACCGGCGCCGGGTTGGTGCGGGCCTGCACCCGCGCTGCGCGGCCACTGCGGCCGCCGCGCATTCTGGTCTGTGTCATCATGATTACTCCGGATCAGGAACGCGCCCTGGCGTTGGCCGGGTCGACAAGACAGATGTCCACGACTTCCGCATCGCGCAGTTCATTGTGGACCTTGACATGCATCATCGTGCCCCCGGTGGTGAATTCCTGCGGGATCAGCGCCATGGCGATGTCGTTGTTGCAGTAATAGGAAAACCCGCCCGAAGTGACGCGCCCGATGAGGCTGCCGTCCTTGTAGACCCCCTCATCGGCAATGACGGATGTGTCACCATAGGGCAGCTTCAGCGTGACCAGCACGTTGTAGCCACCTGCCTCCTTCTGCCTGATCAGCGCATCGCGGCCAATGAAATCGCGCCCCTCCAGTGCTACGAAACGATCAAGGGATGCCACGAATGGGGTCATGTCCTTGCGGATCTCGCGGTTGATGGCGCGATAGGACTTTTCCAGCCGCATGGATTCCAGCGCCTCAAGGCCAAAGGGTTTGACACCCGCCTTGAGCAGCAGGTCCACCAGATGCCGGTTGTAGCCCACCGGGTGATGCAGTTCCCATCCCAGTTCACCGGTGTAGCTCACACGAAGCAGATGCACACCCTTGGCATAGCCCACCTCACCCATCTGCGCCGACAGCCACGGGAAAGCCTCATTGGACAGGTCGTTGTCGGTCAGTGGCTGCAGGATTTCGCGCGCTTTTGGTCCGGCCAGTGCGATCACACCAAGCCGTTCCGAGACGTCCTCCATGACGACCGAGCCGTTATCGGGCAGCAGACGCGACAGGTAATCCCAATTATAGACCTGACCATTCGGCGTACTGACAAGGTAGAAATCGTTCTCGTCATGGCGCACAACGGTATATTCGCCTTCCATGCCACCCTGCGGATTGAGCGCCAGTGAGAGTGTCATGCGCCCAACCCTGGGCAGCTTGTTGGCCATGATGCCATCGAGCCAATTGGCCGCACCAAGGCCTCGCACGGTGAACTTGGTCATCGGCGACATTTCTATGAAGCCCGCCTCTTCGCGAGTCACACGCACCTCTTCCTGCACGTATACCATGTGGTTGGTGCGGCGGAAGCTGTGTTCCGGGATCGCTTTGTCGGGCGCGGGTGCGAACCAACGGGGGAATTCGTAGCCGTTGAAACTGGTCCAGACCGCACCATGGGCTGTCAGCAGATCGTAGCAAGGTGCTGTCTTCATCGGGCGGGCGGAGGGAAAATCCTCGCCCGGGACATGCGCGTTCATATGGTTGCCCCAGACCTCGCGCACCTTGTCCATTGTCCAGCGTTTCGACGCATAGTCGCCGAAGCGGCGTGGGTCGATTTCGGACATGTCCATGCCCGGATCGCCATTGACGATCCAGCGGGCAAGGCGCTCGCCCATGGTGCCGCCCCACAGGATCCCGCCGGGCACGCCTTCGGCGAGCCACAGGTTTTGATGCCCCGGTGCGGGGCCGCAAAGCGGCAGCTCGTCCGGGGTCATCTGGAACGGGCCGCGGGTGTTGGCCTTGATACCCACCTCCCCCAATGTCGGCACACGCTCGATGGCGCGTTCCCACTGGGTTTGCACCGCGTCGAAATCCTCGGGCAGCAGGTCGGCGCCGAAATCAGGCGGCACACGGTCTTCGGCAAAGAGCTTGAGATCCTTCTCGAACTCGTAAGGTCCGAACTGGAAGCCGCCCACGTCCTCGCGCAGATAGGCGCCGTAATCCTCATCGCGCAGGATCGGAAATTCGGGCAGGCCTTCCTTGCGGCGGCGGATCAGTTCCGGCACCGACTCGGTCGTCCAATACTGGTGCACGATCGGGATACACGGCAGGTCGAGCCCGACGCGGCGGGCGTTTTCGCGCGCGTAGTTGCCGGTGGCAAAGATCAGATGCTCGCAGGTGATTTCACCCAAGCTGGTAATCACTTTCCAATTGCCATTGTCCAGCTTTTCATAAGCCTGGGCTTCGGTGTTTTGATAGACGGTCGCGCCCTGATCGCGGGCCAGCCTGGTCAGGCCCATGGTGATATCGGCGGGATTGATATAGCCATCTTCGGTGTGGAGGATGCCGCCCCGGATGTTTTCGTTGTGCGCCAGCAGCGGATGCACCTCTGCCACTTTCTCGGGTGTGAGCAGGCGGCAAGGCACGCCTGCCGCTTCGGCGATCGAGATATAGGACTGGAACTCGTCCCAGCGCTTTTCGGTGTTGGCCACGCGCAGCTGGCCGACCTGGCGCAGGCCCACCGATGTGCCCAGTTTCCTTTCGACCTCGTCATAGATGCGGATCGTTTCCATGGTCATCTTGGAGATGTTGTGCAAGCGTGCGAAGGTCACCAGCAGACCGGCTGCGTGCCAGGTCGAACCGGCGGTCAGCTGCGTGCGCTCAAGCAGAACGGCATCGGCGCATCCATGCTGTGTTAGACCGTAGAGGATCGATGCCCCTACACACCCACCGCCGACGACGACGACCCTAGCGTGCGACTTCATACTGCGATTCCTTTGCGAGTTTCTCGGCAAAACCGGCATTGTCATTTGGATCATTCTTGCATCAAACTCTGGCTAGGCAATTGCAAAAAAACTCATCATGGATTATCTGATCTAATTCATTTTTTGCTTAAAACGCTAAATCACAGCGCCTGCAACTGTCCACGGATCAAGAACAACTTGCCCAGTCGCCCATATGATCTCCCACCAATGAGTTCGCTGGTCAGTTTCGAGGCTGCAGCGCGCAACATCAGCTTCAAGGCTGCGGCAGGCGAACTCAACGTGACCCCGGCCGCAATCAGCCACCAGGTCAAGGCGCTTGAACATGAGCTGCAATGCACGCTGTTCCACCGGTTTCATCGCGGCGTCGAGCTCACGGAAAGTGGCGCATATTTGCTGGTTGCTCTGCAACGTGGGTTCGAAGGGATCAGCGAAGCCCTCCAGCAGTTGCGCGCGCAGCATGGCAGGACCGCAGTGACGATCCGGTCAACGACCGCGGTAAGTTCCCTCTGGCTAACGCCGCGTCTTGCGCAATTCTGGAAGAGCTATGCACATATTTCCGTCGCGCAAGTCGTGAGCGACATCGACATCGACGCCTCCGACTGCGATCTGAGCATTCATTATGGCAACATGTCGAAGGAACCAGGCGATTGCCGCGCGTTGTTTCACGATCAGATAATGGCCCTGGGCAGCCCGCGGTTTGCCGCACAGAACAAAATCGGACGTATCGAGGATATCGCAAGGATCCCTCTCATTCATTTGGAAGCACCCGAAACCGGATGGACCGACTGGCACGCGTGGGCCGGTGCGTTCGGTTATTCAGGGCAATTCAGGTCGGCCCATCGCGTCAACAATTATGTCATAGCCCTTCAGGCTGCGCAGGATGACATGGGGGCGGTGCTCGGTTGGGAGGGATTGACCTCCGAACTGATTGCATCCGGCAAGCTGGTAAAACTCCTGCCCGAGACCATGTCCTCACCGCTGGATTTCTATGTCAAATTACACAACCAGGCTTCTGACAGGGCAGGTCTCGTTTTCAATTGGCTGACCGAAGTTGCCAATTAAATTACTCTTCTCCTGCCTCTCCATCATTTGACTGGCGGTCTGGCTTGGCTGGGTTGCGAACAAGGTTGTTATTGATTCCATTACAGTAGATTCACTATCCGCCGAGACGTTTGAAAAGCTGCTGTGCCGCGGCGCCGCAACTCGTACGAGTAGAAAATGCGGCAACATCCATAATTGCCGTAATACAGCCAGGTGCCGTTTGCCGATTAATTGACTTGCATTTTCAAGCATTGATGTACCGGCATTTGTGTCTCGTAGCAGGAAACGTTGATGATTAGAAAGCGGGCATCATCCCCGCGCGTTTTGTGGTGCCGACCAACCGGCTTCAACAATCGCGCCGCAATATAACGGGGATTAGTTTTTGTATGCACATGTAGTTGTTGCTGTTGCGCGAATATGAATTTTGGAACCGGTTGTATCATGCGCCGCTGTAGATCAGTATTTTTGGTGAACGTGTTAGATGCGAACTGGCAATGAGAACTTTCTTCGCGATTTCGACTTTCTGGCCACCCCCCGGCGTCGTGGGTTTGTTTGATCACTTTGAATTAATTGAGGTGGTTCGTTACGAGGATGGCTGCAGAGAGCCAACCTGTCCGTCATCAGGTATTTTGAGACAGGTGGCGGATTGACTTTGAAGAGTCATCGCTCATCTGGTTTCAGTTAAGCAGCGGATTTGGCGTGCTGCAAGCGCCTTAGTCTCATAGTTCTCCTTTTTGTCTTCTCGCGTTCAAGCAAGATTGTATGGCCTCGGCCTGTATAGACGTCAGCAGGTGTCAGGTTGTTCAGGCTCACTCCCATTGCAGCCTCAAGGACAGCTTGATCTCGTACCTGTGGCCTACCAAAAGACAGCAGATCCAGAAGTAGGTCGCGCAATGATTTGAACCTGCAGGCTAAGTCATCGATTTTATGTCAGCCGACAATCCCACACCTATGGCTCAATTTGGCTAGTGGCTGTTTTTGTTGGATAAACTCAGCCGAAAGTGGTTGCGGGGGCTCGCAACCATCGCTGTCAGCAGGGGCTATTCCAAACGGCTGCATGATGATCCAACTCGGTCCAATTGCACGTCAATATCGCTCGTGTAATGCGCTTCTCATCTCTCCAAAACGACGATACCAGCAAGTCGCCAGAAGCTGGGATCACACTCGTAATTGACTGAAGCTTTATCAACGCCCGATGTTCCATACTCAGCCGACCGACCGCGTCAAAGCGCCTTGAGCCAGTCCAAGATTGCTAGTTGAATGTCGGGACCGGACAAAGCGGACGCTATTCGTGGCGGATATTGTCCCGCTTACGCCACAAATTGAATGTCAGCAAATCTGCCATTGCGGGTGTGGGAACAGACCCAACCAACATGATGCTACGTTTTAAGGCACGCCAAACTAAATTTCGCCAGCGAAATGGCAGGCCACCTGCCTGACCTCATGTCAACGGCGGTGTAAAAACCTGCCACTGGGGCGGAGCAAAAGCAGGCCAGTTTGGGGTTCGCGCCTTGGAGCGTGTGGCCCTCAAATAGCAAGCACGTTCCATGGCGCATTGGCCGTCAGGCCAATCCTGTTTTG
>JAAEOH010000060.1 GCA_024244645.1 Hyphomicrobiales bacterium | reverse complement strand
TCTCGGGACAAAGTAGCCCTTGACTCTGTCAGGAGGCCGAACCGTGAGGGGATGCCAACTCTGTCAGTACCTGGACGGAGGGGAGCTAGGATCGGATCATATGGTCAACATACGTAAACGTGTCCCTCCGGTGAAGGGCCATGATGAAAAAAAAGTTCTGGACATTTGAGTCGGAGTCATTTATCTTCATAATTGGAGGTGCACGTTATGATGACCGAAACCAAGCTCAAATTCTGTGGCACGCCTGTGACTGGAGAAGAACTTGCCCTGATCAAAGAGATGGCGGAGGAGTTCTGGGGCATCAGCCGCACCGAACTGGCCGAAACCCTGTGCGAGCTTCTGGAATGGAAACGCCCCAATGGTCGGCTCAAAGGTGTCGAATGCCGGCAGTTTCTCGAAGAGTTGGAATCCAGATCCGTGATTCGCCTGCCCAAACCTCGACGTGGGAAACCCAAAGGTACCCATGCCAAGGCCGGTCGTAGCGCGCAAGGGGAAGCGTTGGAGCCGATCCAGGGTAGTGTCAAGGATATCGGGCCCGTCATTTTGGTCAGGGCCGAGACCCGGCAAGATCGTGAGCTGTGGAAGGAATTGATCGACCGCTACCATTATCTGGGCTTCAAAACGCCTTTTGGCGCCAGCTTGCGTTATTTGATCCGGACCCTAGGAGCGGAACCCCAGACCCTGGGCTGTCTGCAATTCTCCTCACCGGCCTGGTCCTTGGAGCCGCGGGACGAATGGATCGGCTGGGACGCCACAACCCGGAAAGCCCGGCTCCAGTTGATCGTCCAGAACTCCCGGTTCCTGCTGCTGCCCTGGGTCGAGGTCAAGAGGTTGGCCAGCCATGTGTTGAGCAAAGCGAGCAAGCAACTGCCTCTCGACTGGGAATTGGCCTTCAAGCGTCGCCCTGTGCTTTTGGAAACTTTTGTGGACCAGGCGAGGTTTTCGGGGACCTGCTACCGCGCGGCCAACTGGATCCATGTGGGCGAAACCAAGGGCCGTGGCAGAATGGATCGCCAGAAACACCATCAAGAACCGGTCCGCTCAATTTGGGTCTATCCATTAGCTCGGAAATTTCGTGCGGCCCTGCTTGGAGAAAGCTAGACGATGACGGCAATCAAGGCGATCGATGAGGGGAGAGAGTTATCGATCCTGCTGGAGAAGGTCAGCGAGGGTCTGCTTGGGGTTGAAGAAGTGGGCCAGTTGGTTCAGTGGACACGCCGCTGGCTCGGGCTCAAGACCATTTTGGAAAAGGGGAGTATGACCTTCAAGGACCTCAAAGGATTACTTTTGGGGTTGACCCGGGATGACGAGAATGAGCCGGAGAATGACGGCGAGGACGAGCCCGATGGTGGGGATGAGCCGGAGCCGGAACCGGATGAAGATGGCGAGAAAAAGAAAAGAAAGGGACATGGAAGACGGGCCGCCAAAGACTATAAAGGTTGTCGCCGTGTCGAGGTGTCCCCTGCCGACCACGAGCCCGGAGATGAATGCCCGGAATGCGTCAGCATGCGCAAGGGTCGGTTGAGGTTCCACAAGCCCGATCGGCCATTGACGAGACTAAGGCTATCGGGTGGAGCACCCATCACCGGAACGGTCTATTATGGTCATTCGTTGTGCTGCAGCAAATGCGGGGCTCACTTTGGGCCGGATTGGCCCGAAGATGCCAATCGCGAAACCTACGATGCTTCGGCCAAGGCAGTCATCGCGTTGATGCGGCACTGGTATGGGTTTCCATCCTACCGACTGGAGAAGCTTCAGGAGGAATTGGGGATTCCCGTTCCCGACGGCACTCAAGGGGACCTGATCAGAGAGTCGGTCGACGTGATGGAGCCGGTTTTTCATGCGCTTTTCCGGCGGGGAGCTCTTGCCAAGATGTTCATTGTCGACGATACCTCCGCCCGAATTCAGACCGTGATCAGCGAGCGCAAGAAATATCCCGACCAAAAGCGTCATGGGGCGCATGTCACGGGGATCATCGCCAGAGATGACGAGCGCGATATCTACCTTTATCGCGTGGGCACCCAGCATGCCGGTGAAAACCTGGAAGATCTGCTTTGCCACAGACCCAAGGACATGCCCCCGCCCCTGCAAATGAGCGACGCCCTGGCGGTCAACACCCATCATCCCTTTGACACGATCGTGGCCTATTGCCTCAATCACGCACGCGGCAACTTTGTCGATGTCGAGGATTCCTTTCCTATTGAATGCCGCAAGGTGCTCGGCATCTTCGCCGAGGTTTTCAAGAATGAAGCGCAGACCAAAGAGCGGCAAATGAACCACGACGAGCGTCTCCTTTTCCATCAGCAGCATAGCACGCAGCCGATGGCCGAGTTGTTCGCCTATCTCAGAAAGCTTTTGGATCAGAAGCTGGTCGAACCCTCCAGCGGGATGGGCAAAGCAGCCAAGTACATGCTCAAGCGCGAGGCAGAATTGACGCGCTTCCTTCAGATACCCGAGGTGCCATTGGACTCCAACGCCATTGAGCGGGGCCTCAAGCACGCGGTCTTGATCCGTAAGAACTCCTTGTTCTATTTCAATGAGATTACCGCTTACAACGCTGGCGTGCTTATGACCTTGGCCGCCACCTGCGTGCACAATCAAGAAGACCCTCTCCACTATTTCACCGCGTTGCTGGACAACCAGGACGAGGTCAAAGCAAATCCCCAAGCGTGGTTTCCGTGGCGATACCGCCGCGATCAATCTCCAAGAGATGGTTGAGGGAGCCGGCGCCATTCCTCATCATAGCGAGCTGATCTTGGGTCGCCGTTCCATAAAAGGACCTGCAACTCGCGGGCAGCCAGGGCGACCTTCCCTCCCTCTGGCCACCACTTCAGCCGGCCTTTCGACATCCGCCGGTGGCAGAGCCAGAACCCGCTACCGTCGTAGGTGAGGATCTTGATCGCCGTACGACTCCTGTTCCGAAATAGGAATACGGCACCACTGAAGGGATCTTCGCCCAAGCTGCGGCGGCACTCCGCCGCTAATCCGTCAATGCCGCGCCTGAAATCCACCGGCTCACAGGCCGCAAAAATCCGCATCTGCGGAACCACTTGCAGCATCTCAACCTCCTAGGAACCCTTGGACCAGCGCATGCATTCGGGCGTCATTGAACTCCGGCGGGATGATTTCCAACTGAGCACCATCTGCGCGGGTCAGCTTGAAACACCAGCCATTGCTTGATGCTCCCACTCGTTCTACCTTGGCGTTCTCCATCTCGGCAGGAAGAATCATTTCTACAAACCGATTTTCCCTTGGTTCTTGCTCCACTTTCGCCTTGGCGACTTCCACCTTCCCTGGCTTCCCGTCCTCACCAAGGACACCCGCCGCGGTGGCTCTCCGCTTCAAGTCCGTTCCATTTAGCCGTAGCGCGCCTGCCACTTTCGTCACGGTGTAACGCGATAACAGGGCGAAGGCTTTCTCCCATAGCTTTTCAGGGATAGGTTCTCCCCTTTTTCTTTTCAGCCGCCAACCGGTAAACGCATGTTGGGTTTCCGCCAATATTCTCAGCTCTGTTTTGTCTTGGCTCACTTGATCCTCCTTCTCCAGGGCTAGATCAAGTCTACTGGGCTCGCCGACCTATTTCACGGACCTTTGCCGGAGGGACACGCATGAGAAAGTGGCCCGACCTCTCGTTTTTAGTGAATTCGCTCTTTTTTCAAGCAAATCACGTAGAATACAAAGACCCTGGGCGGCCGGATTGAAAAATCAAAAGTCTAATTTCTTTTGATTATTAAACCTGTCACGTTACTTGGCAATCCACGGAGTGAGTGAATATCGGTACCTACAAGATGAGCAGTCGTCAAATGCTCTAATTTTTGCAAGGGCTTCAAGTCCTTTATACTCGTATTGTCTAAATTCAATGTTCTTAATTTAGTCATTTTTTCAATGCCATCTAGTATTGTTAGAGTAGTACAGGATTCTAAGTTAATTTTCTCCAGGTTAATCAAACCTTCCAGTGCTGTCAGGTCTTTGATTTTTGTGTTATAAACTACCTCAAGAAATGTTAATTTTTTTGGAGCGTTCAAAGTAGATAAAAAGCCAATTTGATTCACATTACCTAAGGTCAAAGAAGTCAACAGCGGTAACTTTTGGAGGCTGTCAGCACGGATG
>JAAEOH010000059.1 GCA_024244645.1 Hyphomicrobiales bacterium | reverse complement strand
CGCGGCGGGCCATCTCCTCAAGATGGTGGTCTACCGCCGCCAACATCCGTCCCTCCATTATCTCCTTCAACGCCTGCGCCCCGGCACCGCGGTAGCCCTCGCCCCATTCGACCCCCACCGCTTCCATTGAACCGCACCGGGTTTGCCGGAGGCTCCGACTCTTGAGAGGATGGAGCCATGACAAAGACCTTGACGAGATATTCACCGGAAGTGCGCGCTCGTGCGGTGCGGATGGTTCTGGATCATCGGGCCGACTACGCCTCGCAGTGGGCAGCGATCTCTTCGATCGCCGCGAAGATTGGCTGCACGGCTGAGACATTGCGCCGGTGGGTTCGCCGGTTGGAGCGCGATGCCGGCCTACGTGACGGCGTGACAACGGAAGAGCGGGATCGGATCAGGGCGCTGGAACGGGAGAACCGCGAACTGCGCCAGGCCAACGAGATCCTGCGGAAAGCTTCAGCCTATTTCGCCCAGGCGGAGCTCGACCGCCCTATGAGGAAATGAAGATGTTCATTGACGAGCATCGCGATGTTTATGGGGTCGAGCCGATCTGCGGGGTCCTGCCGATCGCTCCATCGACATACTATGCACATGCCGCCCGGCTGGCCGATCCGTCACTGCTATCTGATCGGGCCAAGCGGGACGCTGGGCTGCGCCCCGAAATCCGGCGGGTCTGGGAGGAGAACTTCCAAGTCTACGGCGTGCGCAAGGTCTGGCGCCAGCTGAACCGGGAAGGGGTTGATGTGGCGCGCTGCACCGTCGCCCGTCTCATGGCGGAGATGGGCCTTGCCGGTGCGGTGCGCGGAAAGCCAGTGAAAACAACGATCAGCAACCGCGCCGCTCCCTGTCCGGAGGATCGCGTGAACCGCCAGTTCCATGCGCCAAAACCCAATGCGCTGTGGCTGTCGGACTTTACCTATG
>JAAEOH010000058.1 GCA_024244645.1 Hyphomicrobiales bacterium | reverse complement strand
CTGAAAGGTCGACTTTGCCAGATCCAACCCGACTGTAGTAATCTCAAACACGGACGTCCCTTTTTCACTGGTTTGCTTCGACACAAACCCAGTATGGCTCATTCAAAAGCCGGTGGGGGCGTCCATCCCATTACCGTTATTCAATCTGAACCTGATATGAACGCGCAGTTTTTCAGTGGCGAACAATACCAGCGGTGGTTCAGCGTGACGCTTTGGCGCGGAGGGCTACCGCGTCAGCGGGTCACTTTTGCTACCGCCCGTTGACCAGCCCGAGGATCAGCCGCTGGACATTGCCACCGGCGCCCATCTCCGCCTGTTCGAAGGCGCGGTTGCGGGCCTTGTAGCGCGCGAAGGCGACCTTGAGGGGTGCCTGTATGGCGTCGCGGATCGTCTTGCAGTCCGGGTCGTTCTGCTGCCGGAAGCCGACAGTCGTGTCGTAGATGTCCTGCGCCATATCGGCGATGTATTCGCCATGGACGGCTTCGTGGGCGCGGATGCCGGCGATGAAGACGCGCCAGCGGGCGGCGACGTCCGGAGCCAGAATTTCCGCCGGTTTCGGCAGGGTGTAGGTGATGGTCAGGAAGGGCCGCGCGGCGGCCAGCACGCAGTCCTTGCCGTCGCGCTTGTAGTCGCGGCCCCATTTCAGGTCGAAATCAGTTTTGGCTATGGCGCTCGACGCGCCGCTGCGAATGCGCGGGCCGCGTGCGCCAATGGACTCGTAGAGTGACACGCCGGTCGTTCCCGAAATCGCGTAGGTTTTTTCGACCTCTGTAGCGCGGATGTCGGAATGGGCAGGAAGGGCGAGGAGGAGCAGGGCGGCGGCGGTGCGGGGGATGAGGATGCGTTTCATTCGGTGGCAGGGCCCTTACCGCCCGGGCTTGCCGGACTTCTTCAGGCGGCGTGAGCGGGCGTGTTCGTCAGAAGGATCTTCATACGAGCCGACGCCGATCTTGCCGCGCTTGATGGGCGCGGTTCCGTCGGGACCGGCGCCGGTCTTCTGGTCGTCGCACATTTGTTCGTCATAGAATTACGGTGATGGTTTACCTAATTATTTCAAATATATATTGACAATAAAGTAAACCGCCACCGTATTGCAAGGGTCTTCTGTGCGCCGACGATCCGCGTTTGCGGTGCCGAATTGCGCGACTTCAAATGAACTGGCGTTTTCGGCCGAGGCTGTGTGGAAACAGCGGGATGCGGTTAGCCTATTGGTTGTACGGTGGATCTGACCGTGGATTGTTGGGATTTCTTGTTTTTGGCAGTCCGCGGGCGCGCCTCGCGGTCTCAGAAGCGCCTGTTTCGAGGATTTCAGGCAAATAGCGTCCCCAAACCCCTTCAGGCGGCGAGTGCCTTGAGCAGCGGGCGCACACCGATCATGTTGATCAGACGCTTGATGTTGTAGGCAAGAACGTGGAGTGCCATCTCGGTGCGCACGTTCTTCATCCTGCGCATCTGTAAATGGGTAGCGCCCATCCAGGCCTTGATAGTGCCGAAGGGGTGCTCAACCGTACACCGGCGCATCCGCATCATGTCCGGCGTCTCGTCCATACGGGCATACATCGCCTCGATCAGATATTCATGCTCCCAGCGGGTAATGCGACGTTCCTTGCCGGTCGTACAGCGGGCCTTCACAGGACAATACTGGCAATCGTTCTGCCAATAACGGCGATGCATCAATCGGCCTTCCTCGCGGCTATAACGGTAGGTCAGCACCTTTTCTGCCGGCATGTGTAGGTGTCGGCCGCGGGGTCGTAGATGAAGTCCGCCTTGACGAACATGCCCTTCTTGCGATTGCCCGAGGTCTCCGGCCTTGGCACCGTCGCGGTGATCCCATCCTCATGACAGGCAAGAAGCTCAGCCCCGTTGAAGTAGCCCCGGTCAGCGATGGCATCAAGCTTCTCTGCCTTCAAGGCTGTCTTTGCTGCCCGGGCCATCGGCGCTAATTGCGCCCTGTCGTTGCCGATGTTGGTGACCTCATGCGCCACGATCAAATGTGTCTCGGTGTCGACCGCCGTCTGGACGTTGTAGCCGACAAGCCCGGTACCCTTGCCATAAGTGGCCATGGAGAGTGCGTCAGGATCGGTGAGAGATATCTGACCGTCGGGGGTATCCTTCAGCTGTCTGTCGATCCCTTCCAGACGCCGCACCTCCTGGCGAACGCGGGCCAGCTTCTCTTTGAGGCGTGCAATCTTCGTGACCCGGGTCTCGGATTGCTCCTGCCGGTCGACACGTGCCATCTCCTCCAAATACCGGGCCGCGCTGTCTTCAAGATGGCTGATCCGCAACTTCAACTTACCGGCAGTGAAGTTGCGATCCCTGTGATTGACCGCCTTGAACTTGCTACCGTCTATGGCAACGCTCGTGCCGGTCAACACGCCAATTCGACGGCACAGCTCGACGAACCGGGCGCAGGCCTGTCGGATCGCCACACCGTTGTCCCTCCGGAAATCAGCGATCGTTTTGTGGTCCGGTACCAGCCTGCCAGTCAGCCACATCACTTCGACATTACGTCCGGCTTCCCGCTCCAGCCGGCGGCTGGACGGAACGCGGTTCAGATAGCCGTAGATGAAAAGCTTCAGAAGTACCGACGGATGATACCCGGGTCGGCCGGTTCTCGCCGGTGATGTGCGCCCAAATCCAGCATCCGAAAGATCCAACGCGTCGACAAAGGCGTCGATTACCCGAACCGGATGGTCCTCACCGATCCAGTCCTCAAGCCGTTCCGGAAAAAGCGCAACCTGTTCGCGGTCAATACCCTCGATATAACCCGACATACCCTCCTCCAAATATTGGATACGAGTATACCTCAGGACCGAGTTTCCACACAGCCTCGGCCCATGGCTGCCTTCCAGCGATACCTCTGATGTTGCGTCGCACTTGCCCGAAAGCGGTCTTTTGGTGGAGTCAGCCTTGTGTGGGCTTTTGAATGAATGCTGGCCTCATATGCCCAAAAACCGCGCTAAATGCGAAATTGACTCTGCACCGTTTTGGGCCGAACGAAGCGAGGTGTCGCGTTACCAATATGCCGAAAACAAGTGCAAGGTTCCAAAGAGACCGGCAGCCAGTATCAATGTCCAAGAACCAAGTGTGTTGAACTCGTTGCGAGGATGATTCCTGAAAAGCCAGTGAAGACCAACGTGAACAATCGAGAAACCTGAAATCAGCAGGGCAAGGCCCGAGTTTGGATCTCCACTGGCAAACCACAGAATTGCAAGGAATAGCGGGGCATCGTCGCAGCGTATAAGGCAACTAAACAGCCCCTGCAGAGATTGGTTCGAATTGAACTCACAGCACCCAGTCAAGTCATCAGGTCAGGGCCGACCCGGCCAGTGCGTCGTGAAATTTTGGCAATCTCATTAATTGCTGCCGCGATCGGAGCCAGTGCCACCTGCGGATCGATGTCATGCCGGTCGGGATCGGGTTCGAAATACTCCAGGTAAACCCTCAAAGTGGCACCTTCCGTCCCGGTACCCGAGAGGCGCAGAACAGCACGCGCGCCTCCCTCAAAACCGATGCGGATGCCCTGTTTTTCGCTGATCGATCCGTCCACCGGGTCGGCATATGTGAAATTGTCGGCCGTCTCGATTTGATGGCCTTGTATGTCTTTTCCCGGCAGGTCGCCAAGCCTGGATTGCAGATCGGCGACAAGGTCGTTGGCAATCGCTGTATCAACCTCTTCGTAATCGTGACGGGAGTAATAGTTGCGGCCGAATTCGCGCCAATGCGCCTTGAGAATATCGACCACCGTTTCACGCCGCACGGCAAGAATGTTCAGCCACAGCAATACTGCCCACAGGCCGTCCTTCTCGCGAACGTGATTTGATCCCGTTCCGGCGCTCTCCTCGCCGCAAATCGTCGCCATGCCGGCATCAAGCAGATTGCCAAAAAACTTCCAGCCCGTCGGGGTCTCGAAACAGCCTATTTTGAGCTTATCCGCGACACGATCTGCAGCTCGGCTTGTCGGCATGGACCGCGCGACACCGGAAAGCCCTGACTTATAGCCCGATGCCAGATGGGCATTTGCACAAAGAACCGCCAGACTGTCCGACGGTGTCACATAAATTCCGCGCCCGAGGATCATGTTTCGGTCCCCGTCACCATCGGATGCCGCGGCAAAGTCGGGACTGGCATCGGACATCATCAGGTCCACCAGCGGCTTGGCCCAAACCGGGTTTGGATCGGGATGGCCGCCGCCAAAATTCTCCAGAGGTATTGCATTTTGAACCGTGCCTGCCGGTGCACCAAGCGCGTCTTCGAGAATGGCCGTGGCGTAGGGTCCGGTGACAGCGTGCATAGCGTCGAACCGCATGGAAAATCCGGACGCGAACAGCGCGCGCAAACTGTCGAAATCAAACAGAGTCTGCATCAACACCAAATAGTCGGCGACCGGATCAACGATTTCGATCTGCATGTCGCCGATGGTCCGATGGCCAATCTCATTCAGATCAATATCCGGTCCGGTAACAATCGCATAGGATTCGAGAATGGTCGTTTGCCTGAAAATTTCATTGGTGATTTTTTCCGGTGCCGGGCCGCCATTGGGCGTATTGAACTTCACCCCGAAATCCTCGTCGATCCCGCCTGGATTATGGCTGGCAGACAGGATCAGACCGCCGTCGGTTCCGTTCAATCGGATAAGGTGCGAGGCTGCCGGAGTGGACAGCAATCCATTTCGGCCAACAATCATTTTTACAGCGCCATTGGCGACGGCCATCCGGATTATTGTCTGTATTGCCCGAGCGTTGAAAAACCTGCCGTCGCCTCCGACGACAAATGTCTTGCCCCCGGCACCACCGATCGCATTGAAAATCGCCTGAATGAAGTTTTCCAGGTAGCCCGATTGCATGAAAATCCGGGTCTTTTTGCGAAGCCCCGACGTACCGGGTATCTGACCGTCGATCGGCTTGCCGGGAACAATTTCGATATTCATTTTGCATTCTCCTCCTGAATGCCGCGCTGGCCACTCCTGCTGCTGTCCATCATGAGCCTGCCGATGGATGCAAGGCTCTGGTTGCGGCCGAGCAGTTCTATCGGCACAGAACAACGCCGCTGCCAGTTCGGATGTTCATCAACCGTGCCTGGAAGGTTCTGGGCTTCTGTTTCTCCCAGAATATCATCGAGCTGAACCGAGACCATGGCGACCGAAGATTGTGCGAGGGCGCTGTGTACCCGCCTGCTCAATTCGTCAAAGGACCGGTGGTCGGCGGTGCCGGTTTTTTGCTCCAGAGAATACAGCGCAGCAATTTCCTTAACCCGCTCCGCCCGTGCGGTTTCGGCTTGCTCGTCGTCTATCCAGCCAAGTTTTTGCCACCAGTCGATGTCGCGACACTTCCAAAACCCCTTGATGGTCGGTGTGTCGTGGGTGCCGAAACAGGCGAGGCTTTTTGTCCGCAGATCTTTCAGTTGGCGGAACTGCCGGTTCTCGTCTTTCTCGTATTGAAGAACCGAGTAACTGTAGATGTTGCGCTCGTTCATCGTTTCACGAAACCCTTCAGGCACGAGGCCGAGGTCTTCTCCGACGACCACCGTACCTGCGCGCTCGGCTTCGATGGTCACAATTGCCAGCAGAGCCTGAAACGGCTGCCTTATATAGCCGCCCGGACTGCCGTCGTCCGGTATCCAGTAGCTGCGGTTCATTCCCAGTACATGGTCGATGCGCAGGACACTGCAATATCGCATGGTGCGTGCCAGAATATCACGCAGGGCCCGGTATTTGCCGGCCGCCAGTTTGGGTGGAGAAAAAGCTGCCAGGTTCCAGTTCTGTCCGGCGGGGCTGAGATGATCCGGCGGAGCACCGATGGATACGCCCTTAGCCACGCTGTTACTTTCGCACCAAGCTTCGGCACCACCCCGGCGGGGACCGACCGCAAGATCAAGATATAGGCCCAGGGACATGCCGGACCTGCTGGCCCGGTCCTGCGCATGGGCAAGCTGCGTGCCGGCCAACCACTGAAGCCATGAATGGAAAACCAGTCCTTTGTCAGCCAAGGCCGCGAATTGAGCGGTTCCTGTGCGGGCAGGAGATTGAAATTCGCTGGGCCAGTCCTGCCAGTCCGGCCCGTGTGTCTCACTCAGAGTTTCGAACAATGCGAACCGCTGCAACGCATCGCCCTGTTCTTCGCAAAAGGCCTCAAATCCAGCCATTGCCTGAGGCTCTGCTTCCGACAGGAACAGGCTGAACAGCGATTTCAGCAGACGGCGATGCCGTGAACCGTGACCTGCGTAATCGATCGTATTTGAGCAATGGACGTTGTCCACAGCAGATTTCAGGTCGTCCAGCAAAGCCAATGCAGCGGAGGAGTTCCGCAGACCGGCTATACGATCAACGGCAATATGGGTGGTGTTCAGAAAACCGCGATGCGAGGGCGAATAAGGGCTGATCGTCCGGGTATCGCTCCAGCCGATATTGTGCACGGGATTGATGCCGAAAAAATCCGCTCCTTGCCCGGCGAGTGCTTCCGTGACGCCGGCGAGATCCTCAAAATCGCCGACGCCGGAACCACGTTCGGAGCTGAGGCCGTAGAGGGCGGCGTTTACGCCCCACAACCGGTCGCGCCCGGAGACATGCCACACCGAAGGAGCAGTGCGCGGAGCCGCGATGATGTGGACAACCTCATCGATTTTTCCGGTTCGGATAGTGAAATCGTGAATGCCGGAAGCAAGGGGCGGCAGTTGCACCGATCCTTTCGAGCGGCCTTCTGCGGCAACGTCTGGTTCTCCTTCCCTTTGAAGTTGCCATTGCGAACCCGCGGCAATATCGAGGCGATGTTCTTCTGCGCTGACGACAACGATTTCGCGCGGCAGGATGCGGGCGCTGTCAATGGCGCGCAACCGTGCCAGTTCGTCCAATATCATGGCATCGTTGTCGAGTTGGATCCCGTTTGCGCGCAACAGTGCCAGCTTGGTCTCGCGCGATGTGGGTTGCTCTTTTCCCGACAGATCCCGGAACACCGAAAGGATGCCGAACCGATCGGCAAGCGCATCCAATGCGGTGTTCGCCTTCAATCTGTCGCACCGTTGGTTTTGACGACAAGAGCGACGACCGATCGCCCTTCAACGGTCATGGTTCCCAAACCGACTTCGCAATAGGGGAAGATATCATTTGCCGCCGTATCGACTGCCCTCAGCCAGTGCTTGCCTTCCGGTGCTGTGGGCAGAACAACTTCGGCGGTGTCCTCGTCCCGGTTGAAGACCAGAAAAACCACGTCGCCCTCAGGCTCGGTCGATGATGATTCCGCCGAACAACGCAGCGTCAGGCATATGTTGGACAATCCCGGGTCGCGCCATTGCAGCGGAGCGCCCTTGAAATCGGTCCATTCGACATCCGGATAACCATCCTGATGTCGAATGGCGCCGTGCAGAAAATGGCTTTGCCTCAAACATTTGTGCTCTTTGCGGAATTGCGCGAGACGAACGACGAAATCCAGCAACGCCTCGTCGCCCAGGTCCCAGTTAACCCAGCCGACAGAATTATCCTGCGCGTAGGCATTGTTGTTTCCCTGCTGGGAATTGCCGATTTCATCGCCCGCCAGGAGCATCGGGGTTCCCTGTGACAAAAACAGCGTCGCGAGCAGATTGCGTTGCCGCTTTGTCCGTCTTCGCCGGATTTCGGCATCGTCGGTTTCACCCTCGACACCGAAATTGTCGCTGTAATTGGAATGGTGCCCGTCGGCACCGTCTTCCCCGTTTGCCTGATTGTGGCGCTCGTTGTAGCGCGTGACGTCGGCAAGTGTGAAGCCGTCGTGAGATGTCAGAAAATTGACGGAGGACCATGCGCGGCGTCCGTCCTTGTCGAATTGATCGGCAGACCCCAACAGTCTGGCACCCAGTTCCTGGGCACTGTGATGATCGCCACGCCAGTAACGGCGAACCGTGTCGCGGAAGCCGTCATTCCATTCGGAAAATTCCGGCGGGAATTCACCAACCCGGTAGCCTCCTGGACCCACGTCCCACGGTTCTGCAATCAACCTGACATCCGACAATACCGGGTCCTGCCGAAGCGCATCGAAGAACCCGCCGTGACGGTCAAATCCGTGATCTTCGCGGCCAAGCGTTGTCGCCAGATCAAAGCGAAAACCGTCGACACCCATCTGCAGAACCCAGAACCGCAGGCTGTCCATCACCATGCGCAGGACATAGGGGTGAGAAATGTTGACGGTGTTGCCGGTTCCCGTGTCATTCACATAGTAGCGAGGCTGACCGGCGATCAGGCGGTAGTAGGACGCATTGTCGAGGCCGCGATAACACAATGTCGGCCCCCGATGGTCACCTTCCGCCGTGTGGTTATAGACGACATCCAGAATGACCTTTATTCCGGCGGCGTGAAATCGGCGGACCATCGAACGGAATCCGGCGAAGCCTTGAGGTCCGAAATAGCGGGGTTCAGGAGCAAAAAAACCGACGCTGTTGTATCCCCAATAGTTTCGCAAACCGCGTTCAAGCAGCAACCCGTCATCAATGAAGGAATGGACCGGCAACAGTTCTATCGCCGTGACACCAAGTTTGTTGAGATGCTCCAGCATCGTGTCTGAAGCAAGGCCCTCATAGGTACCCTTGATTTGCTCGGCGACGCCGGGATGTTCCATGGTCAGCCCCTTGACGTGCGCTTCGTAGATGAGCGTTTGCGTCCAGTCCCGATCCGGTCGATCTTCTATCCGGTTGTAGAGGTCCGGATCGGACACCACCGATTTTGGCACGAAGGGTGCGCTGTCGCGCGTGTCGAACAACAGATCGTGTCCGGACGGTGAACTGTCGTATCCCAGGATGGCGCTGTCGTTGGACCAGTTACCATGCAATTCGCGCGTGTACGGGTCCATCAGCAATTTGTTCGAGTTGAAACGGTGACCCTGATCCGGCGCATAGGTTCCGTAGGCTCGAAATCCGTAACGCGTGCCTGTTTTCAAACCGGGCGCGTAGCCATGCCATACCGGTCCCGTGCGCTCGGGCAGTGGAACCCGTACGAGTTCGGTCGAACCGTCATCGGAAAAAACGCAGAGATCGATGTCGGCGGCATTGGCGGAAAACACGGCAAAATTCGTACCCTCGCCATCGAACCGCGCACCCAGATGATTTGGGCTTCCGTATGAAAGTTGCAACCGCATGCTATCGCGTCTCCTTGCCTGTTCCTGGCCTTGTCATCCTGTCGTACAGTTCAAGATATTGCGGTGCCGATCCGTCCCAGCCGACCGGATATCGCATGGCTGCGCGAACCATCGAGCGCCATGTTTCCGGCTTATCGAAAAGATCGCAGGCGCGCTGGATCGCCTGCCTGAGTCCGTCGGCAGTCACCGGATCGAATACAACGCCTGTGGCGCGCCGGGACTTGATCGCGGCGTTGTCTGCATCGACGACAGTATCGGCAAGCCCGCCGGTACGGGCGACAACCGGCAGTGTGCCGTAGCGTACGCCATACAGCTGGGTCAATCCGCAGGGCTCAAAACGGGATGGAACGAGGATTGCATCGCTGCCTCCCTGCAAAAGATGGGACAGCGCCTCGTCATACCCGATGATCACACCCACAGACCCGGCATACCGGTCAGCGGCGTCTTTAAAACCGGTTTCGAGGTCGCTGTCGCCAGACCCGAGAAGCGCCAGACGCCCGCCGCGTTCCACCAGATCCGGCAACACTTCAAGCAAGAGATCCAGGCCCTTTTGCCGTGTCAGCCGGCTTACGACACAAAAGAGCGGCGCCCCTGGATAGGGCGTAAGTCCAAATCGGGACTCGATTTCAGTGCGGTTTTTCCCCCGGCGCTTCAAACTTCGGGACGAATAGGTCGTCACCAGGTCCGGGTCTGTGGCCGGGTTCCAGATGTCGGGATCAATGCCATTCAGGATGCCTGACAGATCGTCGCTGCGTGCCTGCAAAAGCCCCTCAAGACCCATGCCGAACTTTGGCGTAAGCAGTTCGCGCGCATAGGTTGGACTGACCGTGGTGATCTTGTCGCACAAAGCGAGGCCTGCCTTGAGGAATCCAAGTTTGCCGTAATATTCTGCGCCTTCATACGTAAAGAGTTCGTCCCCAATCCCCAAAGTGTGACGCACGGAAGCATCGAACAGTCCCTGAAAAGCGATGTTGTGAATGGTTACTATGCTCGGCGGTGCGCCTTTGCCGGCCTGCCGCAAATATGCCGGTATCAGACCCGCCTGCCAGTCATGGGCATGAACGACATCGGGCTTCCAGCGTCCGGCGCCCTCAAGCGCCACCTTTGCGCCGATTGCCGACAGTGCGCCAAAACGCAGGTGGTTGTCGGCCCAGTCCCGACCGCTGTCGTCCAGATATATGTTGCCCGGGCGGTCAAACAGATGCGGCGCATCGAGCAGAAGAAGATCCAGGCCCTCTTTCCTGACCGCAACCAGACGTGCATTGCCGCTATGCAGATCGCCCAGCTGCGCGACCGTTTTGCCGCCCTTTAGGACCTTGGCCAGCGCCGGGTATGCGGGAAGCAGCACCTTGATGCTGGCGCCGAGTTGTTCAAGCACCTTGGGCACCGCACCTATGACGTCCGCCAGCCCTCCGGTTTTGACAAAGGGCGCGCACTCAGAGGCGACATAAAGAACCTTCATTCTAGTGTTCCAGCCTCTCGATCATCGGCTTGGTAATCAGGCATATGCCGCCTTCCGTGCGGCGGAAGCGTTTCGCATCCAATTCCGGGTCTTCGCCAACAACCAGTCCTTCGGGAATGGCAACACCCCTGTCGACAACGATATTCGTGAGCCGCGCATTGCGGCCTATGTCGACATATGGCATGGCGATTACGCCATCGAGCGCTGAATATGAGTGGGTCTGAACACCGGTAAACAGAAGACAACGGTAGAGCTGGGATCCCGAGATAATGCACCCTCCGGAAACCATCGAAGACAGTGCAAGGCCCCGCCGCCCTTCCTCATTGTGAATGAATTTCGCCGGTGGGGTCAGTTCGGAATAGGTCCAGATCGGCCATTCATTGTCATAGAGATCGAGTTCGGGCGTAAAATCCGTCAAATCGATATTGGCCTGCCAGAAGGCATCGACCGTACCGACATCACGCCAGTAGGGTTCCGTTTCCTGGCCGCTGCGAACACAGGATCGGCTGAACGGATGCGCCACAGCCTTGCCGGTCTTGACAACACCGGGAATGATGTCCTTGCCGAAATCGTGGCTGGAATTTTCGTCTTCGGCATCTTTGCGCAAAAGCTCGAACAGCAGCGCCGTCTCGAAAACATAGATTCCCATGCTTGCCAGAGCCAGATCGGGATGACCCGGCATTGGGGGAGGATCGGCCGGTTTTTCGACGAAATCCAGTATCCGGTCATCCTCGCCCACATGCATGACGCCAAATCCCGTCGCCTCCTCGCGCGGCACTTCGATACAGCCGACGGTCACATCCGCCTCGCTTTCGACGTGGTGTTTCACCATCAGCGAATAGTCCTGTTTGTAGATGTGGTCGCCGGCAAGAATGATTATGTATTTGAGGCCGTGACTCTCGATTATGTCGATGTTTTGCGCCACCGCATCGGCGGTGCCCTTGTACCAGTTCTCTTCGTCCAGACGCTGGGAAGCAGGAAGGATGTCCAGCGATTCATTTCGCTCTGCTCTGAAGAAGCTCCAACCGCGCTGCAGATGCCTGATCAGACTGTGGGCCTTGTACTGGGTTGCGACAGCTATGCGGCGCATCCCCGAATTGACGGCATTGGAAAGAGGAAAGTCGATGATCCTGCTTTTGCCACCGAAATAGACAGCGGGTTTGGCCCGCCGTTCCGTCAGTTCCATGAGCCGGCTTCCGCGGCCGCCGGCAAGAACAAACGCCAGTGTTTGCTGTGCAAGTCTCTGGGATTCGGTATCCATCGGTTTTTCCTCCATTAGACACAACTGCCGGGCCGCCGCCGGTTCATCCACCCTCGAGTTCAAAATACATTGTCGAAAGCGGCGGAACCGTAATGCAGATCGAATGTGCACGCCCCGACGCAGCAATCGGTTCACTGGAAACGGAACCCAGGTTGCCCCGATCCTGCCCGCCATAGTGCTTGGAATCGGTATTCAGTCTTTCGATCCAGCGCCCGGCGTCGGGAACGCCGATGCGGCGAGCACTGCGTTCCACGGGCATGAAATTTGAAACCACCAGCACCGGCGCGGCGCCGTCATTGCCGCGGCGGGTCCAGGCAAAAAGGGATTCTTCGTCTGCACCTGCCTCCATCCATTCGAAGCCTTCGGGCTTGCAATCCAGTTGATGAAGTGCCGGGCTTGACCGGTAGAGGGCATTCAGGTCGCGGACCAAGGATTGCAGGCCCTTGTGCGGGACTTCGTCCAACAGGTGCCAGTCGAGACTGCCGTCGTGGTTCCATTCGCCGGGCTGGCCGAATTCATTGCCCATGAACAGCAGTTTCTTGCCCGGATGGCCCCACATGAACCCGTAAAAGGCGCGCATATTGGCAAATTGGTCGGCACGGGCGCCCGGCATTTTCGACAGGATGGAGCCCTTGCCGTGCACGACCTCGTCGTGGCTCAGCGGCAGAATAAAATTCTCAGAGAAGGCGTAATGGAGACCGAACGTCATCTTGTCGTGATGGTATTTTCGGTGGATTGGATCCTCGGACATATAGGACAGCGTATCGTTCATCCATCCCATGTTCCATTTGAATCCGAAACCGAGACCGCCATGGCTCGTTGGCGCGCTCACCCCCGGAAAGGCAGTGGATTCTTCCGCGATCGTCATGATCCCTGGCATGTCGCTATAGACGGTTTCATTCATGCTTTTCAGGAACGCGATGGCTTCCAGATTCTCCCGCCCCCCGTGTTCGTTGGGTATCCACTCGCCCTCCTTTCGCGAATAGTCGCGATAGAGCATCGAGGCCACGGCATCGACACGCAAGCCGTCAACATGGTGTTCGTGAAGCCAGTAAACCGCATTTGCAACCAGGTAGTTGGCGACTTCGCGGCGTCCATAGTTGAACAGGAGCGTGTTCCAGTCCGGATGGAAGCCCTCCTTGCGATTTGCGTGCTCATAAAGGGCCGTACCGTCGAACCGGCCGAGCCCGTGCTCGTCTTCCGGGAAGTGGCCCGACACCCAGTCCAGGATGAGGCCTATTTCAGCCGCGTGGCAGGCGTCGACGAATGCACGAAACTCTTCAAGCGTGCCGTAACGGATGGTCGGGGCATAAAGGCCGATGGGCTGATAGCCCCATGACCCGTCGAACGGATATTCCGACACGGGCATCAACTCGATATGGGTAAAACCCATATCCTTCGCGTAGCCAACGAGCTGACTGGCGTGTTCGCGGTATGAGAGGGGCCGGTTGCCATCTTCAGGAATGCGTTTCCACGAACCCAGATGCACTTCATAAATCGAAATCGGCTGATCTGTTTTTTGCCGGGCTTCACGCTTCGACATCCAGTCTTTGTCCGACCAGATATGGTTGTCCAGCCTGCGCACGACCGATGCGGTTTTTGGAGGATGTTCGGCGCCCAGCGCAAAAGGATCGGCCTTTTGCGGCAACACGTGACCATGCCGGTCCACCAATTCGTACTTGTAGTGTTCGCCCTCTCCGACACCGGGAACGAACGTTTCCCAAACCCCGCTGCTGCCCCGTCGGCGCATCAGATGACAACTTGCGTTCCAACCGTTGAAATTGCCAACCACAGACACACGGCTCGCATTGGGTGCCCAGACCGCGAAATGCGTTCCATCCACACCTTGGTGATTTATGACGTGCGAACCCAGAACGTTCCACATCTGCCGGTGCGAGCCTTCGTTGATCAGGTGTTCGTCCAGTTCGCCCAGCACCGGTTCAAACCGGTATGGATCATCCATTGTCCAGCTGTGACCGTCTTTGTGAACGCACAATTTGTAGGCGAACAGCCTTTTTCGCCGACCGATCCGCCCCGCAAACAACCCCTCGGTTCCTGGTATGGGAGAAAGCGAGGCGGTCTTGCGCTCAGTATTTGCATCCAGAACGTCGACGTTCTGTGCTCCCGGAATGTAGGCGCACACCTCGAGTCTGCCGTCTCGCTCTTGCATTCCCAATCGCGAAAACGGATCGTAATGACGGCCGGATGTGATGTCCCTGGCTTCATCCCGGCTGATTATCGTCATGGGATCTTTCAAAGCACAGGCCTCGCATCCCAAATATCCCGCGCGTATCCCGATATGGTTCGATCCGAAGAGAACCATCCCACGCGGGCCGAATTGAAAATGGACTTACGTGTCCAGCCCGTCACGTCTTTGAAATCCCGGCCAATCAGCCGTTGCGTAGCGAAATAATCATCGAAATCGCAGGTCACGAGAAAGTAGTCGTGTTCGTAGAGCCTGCGGACCAGCGCAGCGTAGCGGTTAGGATCTTCGCAGCAGAACTCGCCAGTGGCAATTTGGTCAAGCACGCGGCGCAGTCGGGGACTGGCTTCGATGGCGCGCCGGGCGAAGTCCGGCTCTTCCTGCTTCGCCGTCGCTTCAGCGGCTGTCAGGCCAAAGAGATAGAAATTTTCCGCACCGACATGATCGCGGATTTCAACATTGGCGCCATCCAGCGTTCCGACAGTCAGGGCACCGTTCAGGGCAAATTTCATGTTGCCCGTGCCGGATGCTTCTTTTCCGGCCGTCGAAATCTGTTCAGACAAATCTGCCGCCGGAATCAGCATCTCCGCCATGGTCACGTTGTAGTTTTCGGGATACACGATCTGCAGGTACGCACGCGTCTGGTCATCATTGTTGATCCGCTTCGCAACGTCGTTGATCAGATGGATGATTTCCTTGGCGACCAGATACCCGGGCGCTGCCTTGCCGCCAAAGATCTTGACACGCGGGGTCCAGTCTCCGTCCGGGTTGGCGCGGATGTCATTCCAGAGAGCAACGGTTTCAAGCAGGTTCATCAGCTGCCGCTTGTATTCGTGGATCCGCTTGATCTGAACATCGAACATTGCCGACGGGTCGATCGAAATTCGGTCCCGTTGCTTCAGCCATGCGGCAAGCCGTTGCTTGTTTTGCGCCTTGGCACTGCGAAAGGCATCCTGGAACGCTGCGTCATCGACATGATTTGCCAGTTCGTCCAGGCGTTCCAGATTATCCGGCCAATCATCACCTATGGTTGCCGTAATCAAAGTGCGCAAAGGCGGATTGCAGCCATACAGCCAGCGCCGTGGCGTGATCCCATTGGTCTGATTGATAATCCGACCGGGATAGGCCTGATGCAAATCTGAAAATACTGTTTCCTTCACCAGTTCCGTGTGCAGCGCTGACACGCCATTGACCTGATGGGCCATTACGAAGGCGAGTTCGCCCATCTTGACGGAACTGTCGTCGATAATCCTCGTGTGGCTGCCGGTTTCAGACAGATATGCATCTTGTATCTGCTCGATGATCCTGTGATGGCGCGGCAGGATGCGGGCAAAGAGCCGCTCGTCCCATCGCTCCAGCGCCTCCGGCAGCAGCGTATGATTGGTGTAGGCCAGGCAATTGCGGGCAAGCGGGATGGCCTCGTCTATGGGAATATCATGTTCATCCGTCAGCAGCCGCACCAGTTCCGGGCCAGCAATCGCCGGATGGGTGTCATTGAGCTGAATGGCCACATGATCCGGCAGGTCTCTCAAATCGTGACCTTCCGACATAAACCGCCGCAGCAAATCCTGGATTGAAGCCGAGGTGAAGAAATACTCCTGCTTAAGACGCAGTTCCTTGCCGGTCTCGGTGGTATCGTCCGGATAAAGGACACGAGAAATCGTTCGCGCCAGAGCCTCCGGTTCGCTGGCAGCCAGGTAGTTGCCCTGGTTGAAACTCTCCAGATCGAACAGGCGTGTCGGTTTGGCTGCCCACAGCCTCAACGTATTGGCCCAATTTGCCCCCCAGCCGACGATCGGCGTATCATACGCCGATGCCAGGACGGTCTCTTCAGGGTGCCAGGCGGTTTTGCCTTTGGAAACGCTGACATGCCCTCCAAATCCAATAGGATAGCTGACTTCCGGGCGCTCAAACTCCCAGGCGTGGCGCTGCGCCAGCCAGCCTTCCGCCGTTTCAATCTGCTCGCCATCTTCGAAGTGTTGCTCGAACAGACCGTGCTCATAACGAATACCGTATCCATAGGCAGGAATTCCAAGAGTGGAGAGACTGTCGAGAAAACATGCCGCCAGCCTGCCCAACCCGCCATTGCCCAGCGCGGCATCGGGCTCGTTTGCGACCACCGCCCTGTAGTCCTGACCGAGGGACCGCATCGCCTCTTCGGCAATATCGTCCAGCCTGAGATTAACCGCGACGTCTTCAATCAGCCGTCCAATCAGGAACTCCATGGAAAGGTAATAGACACGCTTGGCTTTCGTCTCATATGTGCGGCGGGTGCTTGCAAACCACGGATCGACGACCAGATCGCGCAGCGACAGCGACAATGCCATCCGCCAGTCGTAAAACGACGCGTGCGATTCATCCTTTCCGAGGGAATATTCGAGGTGACGTAAGATTTCGGCCCGTAAAGAGCCCGCGTCTATGCGGGGCGGCTGGCCGACTGGCAATTGCGCTGGTTGGATCGACTGATTGGCCGGACGGGTGATCATGTCAGTCATAATATTCGGCCTCCGCCAATTCATGCACCCATGGCGGGTTGGCTCCGGATCTCGAAACTGTCACTGCCGCAACGCGGGCGCCGTGTTCAAGCGCCTCTTCCAACTCGGATGTCCGAATTGTCGCTAGGGCATTCTTTGTCAAAATTACCACCTTTTCTCCGATTTCGTGCACGCGAACCGTCTTTGTCATCTATTCCACGAAGCTGGCCCGAATATTCGGGTCATTTGCGATGACCTTGTCTGCCGATTCCCTGATTGCCAAGGCCGTATGGAATTCCGCACATGGCTCGTTAATCAAATTGATGCCGCCGAAGCATAATGTAGATACGTTATCTGGCACATTTGGCAACTGCTCCACAACCAATTGCCTGGCTGGCGAATTCCCATCAATGATTGTGTGGCTGACATGTCCGTTTGCGAGCTGTACGAATGCACGCGTCGTGGACTTTTATGAAGCGATGATCAGACCTGTTCGACCTTGTGGCCCGTTGGATACCGACAAGGCGGCTGCGTCCAAAAGAGTGCGAGCGGTTTATTCCATGGAACTCCTCCCAGAAATATTTGAGCAATTGCATATACAATGGCAAATACTCGATACCAGCAAGGCAAGAGTCATCCTCATCGCGTGCAGAATAACACTCAAACGTCACCATATGATTGGTCTAATTCAATGAATTCAGTAGCTTGTGATTGAATGGAATTTGGTCAATGACTGAAACTATGACGGAAGATGGTCAACAAATCCGGCACGAACCAATGCGGAAAACGCGATCATGACGTCAGCAGGGATGTCCTCATGCGCCTGAAAGCCCAATTCAGGTATGTTTCCATGCGCCGAATATCGCCGACCATTTCGCAGATTAGTTCACGCATTGGCACATATTCTGTTGGCTGATCCAGGATGCCATGTTCAGGTGCAGTCATATGCGCAGCCGCTGAGGGCCATTGTTTGGCAACGGTTGCGCGGCATCTTCGTTGCGTTTGCGGCTTGGTTACAAAAATGACACTGGCAGATGGTTTTAGATATTCAGCAACGAAGCGGACATTTTCTCCGATATTGGTTGCCCGTTCCTCCAGGGAGATTGCATCTGTCGGAACGCCCAGTTTGACAGCTACTGTTGCGAAAGTGTCCGCTTCCGAGCGATCAAACAGACCTCTGGTCCAGTTGCCCTGTGACCCAGTGAAAATGATCTTTTGCGCGAAACCCTCATGAAATAACTCGGCACACCTTTCCGCTACGCGAGTATCATAACTGCCCAATCCAACAATCGCGTCAACGCGTCTCAAGGGATCAAAGATGCAGTGATAGTCCCACAATACATTTGCGAGCCGCAGGAGGTCCGGAGTGATCGCGGCCTCACGCCCGTTCATGCGCATAGATAGTTCGGGTCAGTTGCATACACGAAATCGATGATTGGAACCTGTGACAATTCAAGAATGTCAGCACATCTGCTTACTTCCGAGCTGCCAAGATCTGCGTATATCCCAGTCAATTCAGCAGAAGTGAGACTGGCCATTTTGATTGCCGGGAGTAAGGGCGTATTGGTGGCTATATTCATGGTTCCGTCCAACTGCTTCATACCGTGCACTAACTTGGCAAACTCGCTTTCTGGATCGCTTACTGTCTCACCGTCGCTGTCTATTGTGCTCTCGGTCATATTCTTAGGTCGAACCGGTCTTTCCACAGAGGACAATCAAGTACTCGGCTAGTTCCCGTCACAAAAACCCGGTGCTGTCAAATCTTATCATAGGCAATTGGTAGCAGACTGTTTGACTAAACCCCCATTTCCCAGATGGCCCCAATATTTCATGCGGCGACAACATGATTCTGCTATAAGAATCAATGCCATACACACATCAGAACAGACGCACCCCGCGTCACCCGGCGGGTGAAGGCAGAACGCCCCCTTTGCGGGTTGATTTCGACCGCCGCTTGAAGCTGGAATTTCACG
>JAAEOH010000057.1 GCA_024244645.1 Hyphomicrobiales bacterium | reverse complement strand
CAGATTGTAGAAGCGTTCCCATTCCTCCAGTTTAGCCTCGAGATCCACATCACCTTTATAGCTGAGCAGTTGATAGAATTCCTGACCATCAGACCGGTGTGACCGTTCGACTTTTCCGTTAAGTTGCGGCGTGCCGCGCCTGATGTAGGCGTGCCGAATGCCGAGATCCTCAACGTGCCAATGGAACTTCGCCTGGAATTCATGGCCGTTATCAGTTCTGATCTCCCGGATGCGAAATGGGAACTTTTCGATGACGTGATCCACGAAGTTGATTGCGTTGGCTTGCGTGTGTTTTTCGTAGACCTTCAAAGCTCGCACACGTGTTGCATCGTCGATTGCAGTATATTGAAAGCGGCGTACCTTCTCGCCCTTTTCCCCTATGAAGGTCAGGAACTTAACATCCATCTGGATGTGGTGGCCTGGCACCTGCTTTTGATAGCGTTTTGTATGAACCTTGCGCATGCGGATGCCGCGCGGAAGGCGGTTCAGCCCATGGCGGCGAAGAATACGAGAAACGGTTGCGTCAGACATCTTGATGTCATGGTAGCGCTCCAAATACCAAACGATCCGCATCGGACCGAGATGGTATTTGCGACGAAGATACAGCACCTTTTCTTCGCGCTCGGGCGGTGTTCTATTGGCGTGCCATTTTGGGATGGGTAGTGCATTGATCAAGCCTGCT
>JAAEOH010000056.1 GCA_024244645.1 Hyphomicrobiales bacterium | reverse complement strand
GCCCTCCAGTCATTGCCGACGACAGGTTGGTGATCCATCCTGAAAGTCCGGCTACCATTGCTGCGCAGCAACATACTGGTTCAACGTGGACGGTAGCAACGGGCCGTTAGCTGTCCACTGACACAGCTGGTTTCTGGCGCGACAGCTTGCGGCTGCTCCGAGCCCATAGACGACTTGCCAAAATAATTGGCTATCAACGGGTGCTGCGAGGTATGAATTTGAATTGCAGTCGTTCTGTCGTCGAGCAGACATACTTGACCATTATCTCTTCACAAGCACCAAATTCCTGAAAGTCCCTGCGACCCTGCCTGAGGGTAATTCCATGGTTCGGACCCGACCCAACATCCAATTAATCATGGTCCTGTTCAT
Organism: Hyphomicrobiales bacterium; assembly: GCA_024244645.1. Taxonomy (GTDB): domain Bacteria; phylum Pseudomonadota; class Alphaproteobacteria; order Rhizobiales; family Rhizobiaceae; genus Hoeflea_A. The sequence goes on along the minus strand of JAAEOH010000056.1, from coordinate 459 downwards.
CATCTTCCCAGAAACAAACAGGACAAATCAAATAGTTTCCGCGTTCCGGCAAGGTGATGTAGTCGCAACATGGACACTGATGACGTGGCGTCGGATCTTTTGGCGAATACCATTCCATCTCTTCGTCGGTCATCTGGTAATCCAACTCAAATATTAATTGTCGCAGTTGTTTGAACAGGTTGGATTTGAATGCAAGTCGGAAATTAGAACTAAAACCTGTTTCAAAGTGCAGCGATGAACATCGATATCCGTATTGCCTCCGTCAGCATGTCCCTTGGACTACTGCTTTACCGTCTGACAGCTTTTCAATAACGCTGCAATAACGGTAATGGGATGGACGCCCCCACCGGCTTTTGAATGAGCCATACTGGGTTTGTGTCGAAGCAAACCAGTGAAAAAGGGACGTCCGTGTTTGAGATTACTACAGTCGGGTTGGATCTGGCAAAGTCGACCTTTCAG
>JAAEOH010000055.1 GCA_024244645.1 Hyphomicrobiales bacterium | reverse complement strand
GCGTTCATCACCTTTGCCATCTGTGAGAAATATTTTTGATGGAATAGAATGGTTAATGTTAAAACCAAGGTGAGCCTTCGCTTTCTTTGAACCATATCTATAGTCAGCCCAGTGCATGGAAAGGACAGCATCTATGAGTGGCCCGTCAATAGAGACAAGATCTCCGAGATTGGCATACTCATTTGGTAAAGTTTTAGCAGCTTCTGCTTGAAGGTTCTCGAAAATATAGAGTAATTGTTCCGGTCTGCATTTCTCACAGGTATATTGCCATAACCATTATTTCATTGAACAGGTGAGAAATGCGGGCACACCCTCTGTGGTTAACGGCTTCAAAGAAGCTACTTTTTTTTATGCCGTTAGGAGGTGAAATATCCTTTTTGGCAAAATCATCTTCTTCGAGAGCCTGAACAAGGTGACTCCCGGATGAGTATTCTTCAAGGTGGTAGAAGATTAATGCTTTCAGCTGTTGCTCAAATGTCATTTGCAATGGTCTGTCTCCTTTTGCTT
>JAAEOH010000054.1 GCA_024244645.1 Hyphomicrobiales bacterium | reverse complement strand
TGTCCGCATTGCAGTCATCTGAGCACATTTAGATGCGAAATTGTGTTCAAGGTCTACTCTGAGCCCTTAGTTGACGAGTTGCGAGGCTCCTCAGAGGTGTTCAATCACCAGAAAGCGGACATCGCGTTGCAAAAAGGCCGTTCAAATTGCGACAAAGTTTGGACGGGTGAAAAGTGCCAACTGCTGACAATCTCTACATCGGCATATCTGTGCATTTCGATGCATCGTGATGCTGGCGAAGAAGCCGACCGAAGCATCAGAAGCCCATCTTGACGCCAACCTCACACACCTAAGTTAAACTTTCACGAGCCGGCCAACAGTGCACTCGTTATTAGTGTCAAAGACACGGCAGATCATCGAACTGCGCCTGGGAGCTTCGCTTGGGTATGTCTCGGTACGCCTCCAAGGGGTCGATCAACTTCAAGTGGACGATGCCGCGTACGGGGGATAGAATGCAATCAAAGCCCTCCACGCCACAATTTGGGAGAATTGGATCATGGCGTTCACAGTGCGCCGTATCGACTACTTCTACATCACAATCACGGAAGCTCCCGGACTCGGATACGACGTGCTCTCCGGGCTGGCAGAGCAGGGTGTCAATCTTATCGCCGTCACCGCGGTTCCCGGCGGACCCGCGCGCACGCAGTTCACCGTGTTCCCCGATGACACCGCCAAGATGCAGCGCGCTGCCCAGCAGGCGAACATTCCGCTCGACGGTCCGCACCCGGCACTGGTCGTGCAGGGAGACGACGAGATTGGGGCGCTGGCTGGTATCCATGAGAAGTTGCTCGACGCTAATGTGCACATATTCGCCTCCACCGGCGTGGCGGGTGGGAGAGGTGGCTACGGCTACATCATCTACGTCCCTCCCGAGGAGTACCAGAGGGCCGCAGACGCGCTGGACGCCTGACAGTCGGCAAAGCATCTCGCGTCGAATGGCCGGACATCGCCACGAGAATTTCCACTAGTTGGGGTCAAGCAAAGGTGCGTTTGTGTCGTCCAGATTTCGGAAAGTTGCCGCGAACGGTTATTGACCGCTTCATGGCAAGGGAGCGCAAAGTGTCATGCAGGTTACTTTTTTGGACCACAATCGTTTTTTGCCTAAACGGTGTAGCCGTTTCGGCAGAGGCATTGCGAAAGCATAAAGACGTTGAAGGAAACGTGCATTACGGAACCTCGAGCAATCCAAACCTCTGTTGCATGTGCCAACCCGCTCTGGGTTACAATTCAAACCATGGCCATACCAAATTCTTCCTGCGATACGGTATCGAACGAGCTGTCGGAAATGAACGGGTCTTCTTATCGGGAGACAGTAAAGCCTGGTACTGTGAAGGCAATAGGGAAATGGGGCAGTCGAACCAAAAATGCGGACTGATTCCGCCAGTCATGTAAAACGGCGGCAGAAAGCTGACCGCATAAACATTTTGCCACGCACAATTTCATGATCAGAAGATATCAGGTGGCTCTCTAACTTCAACCTTGGAGAGTGTCAGTGAGCGGAGTTCAGTAGTTCGGCTTTGGGTCATTAACGCCCTTGCCATCTTTGGAGTTCTGTCCTTGTTGCGACAGGGACCGCACGTCAGCTTTCGGGTTGAGCCCGAAATTATCTGAATGTCTCAAGAGTCCGCAAAGCCGTCCTTCGCACCAAGAATATTGCCTTCCGAGAGGTGTGCGTTGCGACGAAGGACTGCATTGAGCCCTGTGGATTCAATTGATCGCTGCAACACACTCTGCAAACTTCTCAGCCGGTGTTTGATATTGCAATGTCTTTCTTGGCCTTTCATTGAGC
>JAAEOH010000053.1 GCA_024244645.1 Hyphomicrobiales bacterium | reverse complement strand
TATCTCTCGACCTTTCGGCGTCAGACGGGCATTCTTGTGGATGTTCATTCGGTCCCTCTCCTGATGACTGATGGTATTGCAACTTCAGCCTTTCAGAATGGGAACGAGTGAACAACCTGGTGAGAACTCACAGCTAGTGCGCCGAAAACACATCTGTTTTTGACTAAAATGTGATTGCCCGCAATGCGGGCTGCAAGTTTCTGGATCAGTGTGTTTCGGCGGAACAGAGGGGTTGCAAAGCTGGCCGGTTTCTAAAGGCGCAACCTTATACCGCGCCCGGTTGTGAGGGGCCGTTTGCGAACGGCTTCGCGGTTCAGCACGTAAATGCCGCTGCCGACAATCAGCAACACGCCCGCGATTGTGGTGGATGAAGGGTGTTCGGCCCAAATCAGCACGCCCCAGAACATGGCCAACGGCATGGCAACAAACTCGAAAGGCGCAACGACGCTGGCCGGCGCTATGCGATATGCCTGGGCAAGACAGTAAAATCCGACCGCTGCAATCAGCCCGCAGACTACGATCAGAAACAGGTCGAAAATTCCGGGTACCGACCATGCGCTCAGCAGAAAAACAATGCTGGGATGGCTGGCGTCCGCAAATCTGCCGTCGCCGATGAGGGCGCCAAAGAAGCCGCTCAGAAGCACAAAGACAGTCATGGCCAGGAATGCAAGGCTTGGCCCGGTCTGCGATTTGCCAATCCGCCGCGTAATAATCTGGCTCACTGCGTATGTCAGAGCGGCGAGCAGCGGCAGTACCGCAACCGGATCAAGCAAGCCAGTGCCAGGGCGCATGATGATAACGACGCCGGTGAAGCCGACCAGCACGGCAGCCCAACGTCTAACGCCGACCTTCTCTTTGAGAAACAGAGCCGACAGCAGTGTCACGATCATCGGGGAGACGAAGAAAATGGCGGTTGCTTCCGCGATTGGCATTGCCACGAGCGCCATATAATACGCAGTGTAGGATGCCAGACCGAGCATGCCCCGCAAAAAATTGAGCCGTGGGTGAGGCACTTTCAGGGTCGAAAAGCCGCCGCTGAAATACACCATTGCACCAATGGGCAGCAGTGCCACCAGACCGCGAAGAAATACAATCTCGAATGCCGGATACGTTCCGCCAATCCATCGGATGATGACGTCCTGGAGGCTGAATATGCCGATGCCTGATGCCACCAGTATTATGCCCTGTACCGGCGAGTCCTTGATTGCCGCCGGCAGAAATTGCGGTGCAGTCGATACCCGTTGATTGGCGAATGACATTTTGGCTTCCCATTCTGTACCGTGTGGTCCGCTACAGGTTGAGGCCAATCATTTGATTTGAAAAACGATATTACTTTGTGGTTTTAATCGAATATATCGATTGATTGATTTGAAGGCACAGCTGATGAATCTGGACCATATCTGGACGTTTCTGGAAGTTGCCAATACCGGCAACTTCAACCGCGCGGCGCAGAACCTCAACATCACGCAATCGACCGCGAGCGCGCGGATCAAGGTTCTGGAAGAACGGGTTGGCCATCCGCTGTTGAGCAGGAGCCATTCGGGATGCGAACTCACCGCATCCGGCGCACAATTCTATCAATATGCAAACGGCATTCAGAGGCTTTGGCAAAAATCGCAACAATCGGTGGCGCTGGAGACCGGGTTTAGCAGCGTTCTGTCGATCGGGGCTCAGGTCAGCCTTTGGGAAAGCCTTGTTCTGGAGTGGATGGCATGGTTGCGCGCCGAAGTTCCAAACGTGGCCCTGCGCATCGAAGCCGATTATTCGCCGAGCCAGATGCGGCAGCTTTCAGAGGGGCTGCTGGACATCGGCATTATGTACCAGCCACGCAACACGCCGGGCCTTGAGGTGGAAAAACTGCTCGAAGAAAAGCTGATTCTGGTTGGGACCAGAAAACGCAAAGCGTCCATGGACTGGGTCGAGGATTATGTTTTCGTCGACTGGGGCGATGTTTTCCTCGGTGCCCATGCGGAAGCTTTTCCCGAAATGAAAACCGCGGCCGTTTCGGTTGGTCTCGGTGCTTTGGGGCTGCAGTACATTCTGAAAAATGGCGGATCCGGTTATTTCCCGGTCCGTGTGGTTCAATCGCTCATCGACGAAGGCCGGCTATTCGAATTGGAGGGCGCACCCGTTCTGCAGCGCCCGGCCTATGTGGTCTATCGAACGGATCCCGTCGATCAATTGGTATTGGACACCGCGCTTGACGGTCTGCGCAGCATTGCGGCAAGCGAAACCGAATAAGCCCGTTCCGATGCCCAGCCGATCGATCAGTGCGTGGCGGTATCCGTTGAAACGCTGTTGACATGCTGCCATTTTAATATAACCATATTGTTATGGAACAACATAGTTATATGGCGGCACAATCAAATCTCGATGCCGTTTTTGCCGCCCTGGCGGATCCCACGCGACGGGCAATATTGTCCCGGCTCGCTCATGGCGAGGCTTCGGTAAACGAAATCGCGGCGCCATTCGAGATCAGCCAGCCGGCGGTATCGCGGCATCTCAAGGTGCTCGAAAAGGCCGGATTGGTTGAACGGGACGTTGACGAACAACGCCGTCCGGCGCGACTGAAGGCTGAAAACATGGTGGCAGCCGTCGACTGGCTTGCAGAGTTCAAGGCTTTCTGGGGAGGAAGTTTCGACCAACTCGATGACATTCTTTTGGAAATGAAACGCACTGAAGCAAAGGAAAACGGACCATGAGTGAGATACCCGAATACACACTTGATCGAATGTTCGATGCACCGCGCAGCATGGTCTGGCGTACCTGGACGGAGCCGGAACTGCTTTCGCGCTGGTATGGCCCGGGTGTCGACACAATCATTCACAAGTTTGAACTGAAACCCGGTGGCGAGTGGCTCAATGAGATGAAATTTGGGGACAATTCCGATCTCAGTAAAATGGTATTCCGGGAGGTGGTGCCGCGGGAAAAGCTTGTGTGGCATCACTCGTCCACGGATGCTGACTGGAAGATCATCTCAAATCCGATGATGGCGGACTGGCCGCGCGTGGTTCTGACGACTGTGACTTTCGAGGATATGGATTCCAATACCAAGGTACGCCTGGTCTGGGCTCCATTTGAGGCAACGGACGCGGAGATCGCCTGTTTTGCCGGCGCCATGGACCGTTTCGGCAAGGGATGGCAGAGCGGATACGCAATCATCGACGAGATGCTCAAGGAGATGCAGGCATAAGCATTCCCGTCGCAACAAACGCAAAGCGGAAAGAGATTCGCGAACGGGTGCGGACTCCGGTTTGGAGCCGCACCCGGCACGAGAATCTGTATAGTGGCTGCCGGAGCGCATTGATTTTATGCAGCTATTGACCAATTCGGGCTACTGCGAAAGCCCGTTTAGCAGGACCACCAGAGATCGAAATTATCAGATCGACTCTTCCCTTATGCCTAGGAGATGTGCATTGATGCGCCGTGATTTGTAGAAAGCGCGTCCGCGGACGCACACTTGGAGTGCCTTTTGGTTGAAGAACCATGCGCCGAATTGTTGAACCAATCCCGGATCGAACGACACTTTCCAGATAAACTGCAACACCAAACTGTGCCGACTACTTGCGTTGGTACGGAATGTTAAATTCTATCAATGCATGCAAGCGATAACGGTAAAGGACCCTATAGATGCGTATCAACGGAACAGTGAAGTTTTTTAATCATTCCCGCGGTTTTGGCTTCATCGCGCCCGAAGACGGTAGCAAGGATATCTTTGTTCACATAACGGCGCTTGAGCGTTCGGGAATTTCGGCGATCGATGAAGGTGACAAGGTCAGCTTTGAGCTGGAAGATGACCAGCGCGGCCGCGGCAAAAACGCAACCAATCTTCAGATGGTCGAATAAAAACAGGCGTTTAAAAGAGCAGACGCGGCAATCTGTTGCGTACTGCGGAAGATATTTTGCAGGTCCGGACATTTGTGCCGGGCCTTTTTTGTGCCCAAGGCATGAGACAAACTCATCCCGGTTGTGAAATCTATTCATTTGCCGCGAAGGCGTTTGCAGCCGTATATCGGGTAGACTGTGACCCGTGTGTCCCGCAAGCAAACTGAATGGCCCCATGACCAGACGTGCCCGCAAAGAACGGTTGAAGCGCAAGGATGCAAAGGTTGAGCAATCGGCCTTTCGCCAGCTTAAGAATCCGTACAAACCGTTCGAGATCCTCAGTGACGATCAGCTCGGAATAATCCACGAATCGTCCATGGAGATTCTAGAAAATGTCGGCATAGACGTTCAGGATCGCAATGCCCGCACAATTCTGAAAGATGCCGGATTTGACGTGGCGGAAGGCAGCGATCGGGTTCGCATGGATCGGGACGGTGTGATGGTGTTGGTCGACAAGGCGCCATCGAGTTTCACCGTCCACGGACGCAATCCCATGCGCAGCGTCAAAGGGGGTGATGGCTACGTCATGTTTTCGGCAGTTGCCGGGCCGCCATTCGGTGCGGATCTCGACTCCGGACGACGCGCAGGCGTTTTTGAAGACACTGTGAAATTTCTCAAACTGACGCAAAGCCTCAATATCCTGCATCTGCAAGGAGGCGCATCGATCGAGCCGACGGATCTGCCGCCGGAGACCAGGCATCTCGATCTGTCGCTTGCGTGTGCGCGCTATCTCGACAAGCCCTGGAAACCCAATTTCATCGGCCGGGAGCGGTCACTGGACGCGATCGAGTTCGCCAAAATACTGCACGGTACCGACGAGGCAGGTCTCGCGAAAAATCCGGTATATTACTGCAACACCAACACAAACACGCCACTGATCCTTGACCGCGAAATTGCGCAGGGGGTCATAGAACTGGCGGGGGCCGGGCAGGTGATCTGTATTACGCCGTTCACACTTGCCGGTGCGATGACGCCGGCATCGCTTGCCGGGGCGCTGGCCATGCAAAACGCCGAGGCGCTGGCCGGATGTGCCTTTGTCCAGGCAATCCGTCCTGGATGTCCGTTCGTCTACGGCTCATTCACGATGGCGGTGGACATGAAATCAGGCTCGCCGACCTTCGGTACACCGGAATTTGCCAAGGGCGCCGCGGCAACGGGCCAACTCGCCCGCCTTTACGGATTGCCGTGGCGGTCGTCGAATGCCTGCACCTCCTGTGCGCCGGATGCCCAAGCAGCCTATGAGACCCAGATGAGTCTGTGGAGCGCTATAACGGCGCATGTGAGTGTCATTTATCAGGGTGCTGGCTGGCTGGAAGGGGGGCTGGTGGGATCATTCGAAAAACTCATCCTCGATGCCGAAATGCTGCAGATGTTCGCCGCCTGGATGGAGCCGTTTGAAGTCAGCCCGGAAGAAATAGGCCTTGCGACCATTGCCGAGATCGGGCCTGGCGGGCACTTCCTCGGAACCGCTCACACGATGGAACGCTACGAAAACGCGTTTTACCGCCCGCTGGTGTCGGACTGGAACAATTTCGAAAACTGGCGCGATGCCGGAGCCAGGGACGCGGCACAGCGGGCCAATGGAATGTGGAAACGCCTGCTTGATGAATATGAGCAGCCGGCGCTTGACCCGGCGGTCGACGAAGAACTCAAGGCGTTTGTCGCCAAACGCAAGGAAGCCTGCGGTGTCGCCGCAGCGTAAAGGCGATCCGGAACAATTCTCACGGGTTTGTGAGGTCTTTCGCCTCGAGCGATGAAAGCAGCCATGTGCAGAAATTGTAGACATTGCGGAGTTTGGTCTTGTGCTCCGGCCAGCACAGATAATAGTTCATGCCGGTTTTCATCCGCATGTCGAACGAGATTGTCAGATCGCCGCTTTCAAGCAGCCGGTCCGCATAGGGCGTCCGCGCCATGGCAAGCCCGAGACCGTCCCGTGCTGCCTCGATGACAAGTGCGCGATTGTCGAGCTCAATACGATTTGCGGGCATGTAGCCGCCGCCGGCGTTGAAGCGTCGCATACCGTTGCGCCCGTCGATGTCCACACGCCGTGCCGACCTGATCCCCTCAATTCCGACGGCGCTAAACCAATCGGTCCATTCCGTCGGGTGGTTGATGCAGTAGATCAACGTCGAGTTGACGATTGCATCCGGATCTTCAACCGGACCGTTTTGTGCCAGATAGGATGGCGAGCACACTGGAACGATCTCCTCTTCGAACAGGTAAGCGCTCATCACGTCGGAAGGTTGTTTGTCGCTGTAGCGAATTGCCAGATCAATGTCCGAACCGGTGAATTGTACGGGCTCAAGAGAAGAAACGATGCGGATGTCGACATCGCGGTTTTCTGTCCTGAATTCGTTCAGACGTGGCAGCAGCCATGTGGAGACAAGGGACGGAAACGAATTTATGACAAGACCTGCGTCACCACGTTCCCTTTCAATGCGGGAAGACGCTGCTTCCAGAATGTTCATCGCCGTCGCCACATCGCTCCAGTAAGATTGCGCAAGATCGGTCAATTCCAACGCGTTGCGTGTGCGCTGAAACAGGCACGCACCAAGGTAGTCCTCAAGCGATTTTATCTGATGACTTATAGCCGAGGGCGATAGGTTTAGAGCTGGTCACATTTTCTTTGAATCAAGAGGATTCCCTTTTCGGTTGATTTATGATTCAAGAAGGCTGCTGGGATGAGGAGGCCAGCATGTATGACCAAGCCCTATTCCAACGATCT
>JAAEOH010000052.1 GCA_024244645.1 Hyphomicrobiales bacterium | reverse complement strand
GGTATTACATACCGCCGGCTCTACCACAAGACTATCACTGTGACAGGCAGTACAGTTAACGGTAGCAAGAAACATCGGGTCCGGAGACCCTGGTACGCCTTTCCCACCAACACCTCTATAGATTTCGCCTTGCACCCGGTAAGGTACACTGTCAAAGACCGTTTTTTTACTCTGAATGGACTGTGAGGTTAATGTGTTTGAGGCATTGTCTTCATGATAAGGGTTAAATGTCGCCTCTGTCTCACTATGTCCATCCTTACTAGTAAATGCAAGCTCTCTATATTCGCCTTCCCACTTATGCACAATTTCAGTATGACAGGGAGAACAAGGTACCTTGTGCTCCTTAACGTGATCATTATGCATTCTGTCAACATCAATATATGTATTCGGAATTTTCGTATGACAGTAGTAGCAACTTTTACGATCAACACCCCCCCTGCCATGTATAGTCTCAAAATGGCAATTGGTACACGCAATTTTGAGATCATTCTCATACTTCAGGTGGTCAAAAGCCTTACCATAAATATCAACTTTTACATCAACATCTATATGACACAAAACACATTCATCTATTGCCAACGACTCACTGATTCCCAGT
>JAAEOH010000051.1 GCA_024244645.1 Hyphomicrobiales bacterium | reverse complement strand
TGAAGAGGCACGGGGAACAACACAACAATTGGCTGCCCGAAAGCCGCAGCCTCTGTGGACAGCCGGAAGTAACGCTATCAAGCGTGGGCCGTGCCTCTTCGCGAACAGGATATCAGCCCGCCCATCTACTGTAAATTTCGGCTCCTGACGAGCGAGATGAGGCCCCACCGGTTTCGCAGTTCGCCGGGAGTAACGATACGAAAGGCACGCACACCCGGCCGGCCGCTGGCAAGTTGAGCGATCTTTCGGGCAATGCGATAGTCGAGGTCCTTCAGAACACCGCGGTCGGTTGTGTCCCGCAGCAGGCCGGCGGCTGCCGGGGGGGAAAAAGGGTGGTCAGGGTCAAGCATCGTATTGGCTGTGCGCACCAGGTTGCGGACTCTGTCGTCACGATCTGAATCATGCAGGTTACGCGCTGCTTGCTTCAGCCGTCGGCAGACGAGGGACTGAAACCGGCTTACACGCCGTTGGGATGGCGCAATAGTGCCGGCACGAGATACGGACAAACCCAAAAATTGAATACTGGACTTGCCGGAAAATTCCGGCGCTTCCTCGACCGTCCGTCCAGGAGCATTGAGGTAAGTGCGTTTGGTTTTTTCTGGCTTACGCAAGACGCCGAGTGGCTCGAGCAGAGAATCGACAATGCGGTCAGCTTCCAAAACAACCCTGTGGTCGGGATGCGCGAAGAGAAAATCATCATTGAAGCGTGCATAAAAACCGCCATCAAATGCGACCAGGGCTTCGTCAATCGGCTTGATGGCCAGGTTGCTGGCGACCGCAACAATCGGCGTTCCCATGGGAATTCCGAAGAGCCGTGTGAACACCGCGCCATCGTCGTTGCGCACGACGGGCCTGACCAGTCTGCGTACCAGGTTCCAAGCTATATCAGACGCGCCGCCGCTTGTGCCCAGATCAGTCGCGCGTTTCAGCTCTTTCCAGACATGGGCATTTTCATGCACGGGAATGTTTTCCCCGTATTTGGTGAAGTCGGACTGCATCACGAAGACGCCCTGCCGTGCCGGTATTTTCCGAAGGTAGGCGGCAAAATCCGACAGCGCCGTGTAATTGTTGAGGCCAGGCTGGTAGGCGTAAATGCCAGGCTGTCCCAGCCGGCGTGCGTTGTGGGCAAGAACATTGGCCACCACCGAACCAACGAGCTGGTCGGGCAGAATCGCCCGGTGGGCCGGGCGCACGCTCCCGCCGCGTTCAAGCATCCAAAGATCGACCGGTTCCAGCCGCATGGATCCACGCGCCACACTGCGTGCGATGTTTTGCGCCAGACCACGGCGGTGCAGGCTGATACCCACATAGGTGACGCCGAGATGGGCCTCCTGAAAGCTCCGGTTCTGGGCACGTCGTTTGTCATATACGTGCTGGATCGCCTGCTCATAGGCATGCGGATCACGAATGATCCGGTCAATGTCCTTTGGTGTGTCGTCAGGCATGATCATTACCACTACGCTCACCTGTCAGTGCGGAGATCTGCCAATCGTGTAAACTATCAACCCATTGTGAGGACAATGGTGGACCATCGTCGGCCGGGACAACAAAAAGCATACGCAGCCTGTCAGACACAAACAGGGGGAATATGTTAGTACCCGCACGGCTGGTAAACACCGATCCCGAACGCAACGACGCCATGGCGAGAGGTAATGCGGAACCCTGGATGTCGGCACCAATACGGGCGACGTCGGCTGCCCTTTTTCCGGAATGCAAATCGATAATCGTACCGTTCGGCCAATTTGCATGGAACTCGCCGCACAGACTTTGAAGATCTCCCACAGATTTGTCGGATGCCCGAAACCAGTCCGCTTGCACCATCGCATCGCATGCAGCGCGCCCGTCTGATTGCAGCTCCAGTTCGCGGACTTGGTGAACGATACCTCCGGTCCCGGCAACCAGATCGTAGCCGTCAAATACAGGTGCCGTCCCCCGTGCCACCTGGATGCTGTAGATCAATGTGGAGCGGCTTCGCCAGGCGCAGTGTCCGATTCCGGCAAGACGCTGCGAGAGCAGCTCTGCGGTAGCCGAGCGGTGGCGTGTATACAAGCCTTCCGCGATCCGCAGTTGACCGACCTGCACGGGATGGTCCGCGAGGGCGAGTTGGTCGCACCAGTCATTCAGCGACAGGAGGACTGGACGTTTCCTGCGCCGCTCTGCGTAAAAATGGCCCAACAGGAGGATCAGACCTGCAGCGACGACGCAGACCATCACCTGCACCAGGTCGTCGCGATCGGCAAATTCGCCAACCAGGACAAGGGCGAGTCCTATAATGAGGACAAGGACCGAGCCGCAAACCACCGCGAGCTCGGCATTGGCAAAAGCCCGAACCTGCAGCAGGCCGAGCCAGGCCCGCAGGATGAATAGCGGTAACAGGGCGGCCAAAAAAACTATGGAAATATCACGATAGGCTGCAACCGCGACTGCCACCGACAGTAACCAGAAATAAAGCGCGACCGCCACGGCTGCAAACAACAGCTTAAGGAAAAACATATGCGCCAAATCGCGCAACGGCGGCGCATTGCGCAGCCGCACAAGGTCGAAATAAAACAGCACCGACCACTCAAAGGAGCCCCTGACCGTCGGCAAGATCAGATAGAAGAAAACCCCCACATGGGGCGTATTCCACTGCGGGTGTCCGGCAACCAGAGAAATAGTCTCACCGTCCAATGAGCCAAGACCGAGAAGCGCCAGCACCAGAAGGCTGTCGACGCGCAACGCCAGTCCGGCGCCAGCGGAAAGCGCCAGGCGGCCGAGAGGAAGGCGCGTAGCAAATGTGCCGAAGGAGCGAACACTGCGCCTCAGGTTCGGCACCATACCGGCGATGCGATACATGCGCAGCGTGTAGATATAGGTGACAGCTATGGAACAGGCCGTCGATGCGATGATCGACGCGATAAGAGCCGTCAACGGGTCAAACGCGTATAGTGCAGCCAGCACGGCAATCTGAACGACGGTTGGAAAGAGCATCGATACAAACGGCCGATAGACCCGGCGCGTGGCATAAATGCCCGAGTGCAATGTTACGGTCGGCAGACGCACTGCAAGCTCGACTGCAATCAGCAATGCATAGATGTACACGATTGCGTCCGCGCCGGATGCGTCCCACCGGCTGATGTATAAGAGGCATATTGCCAATGCCATAACGATGAGGATGGACGAGATCAGCAGCGATCCCACCAGCCAGGACGAGACTTCGTCACCGCTGCGCCGCATCGCATCGGCGCCAACCAGGCCCCTCAGGCGTTCGCGCATTACCTCGAGCGCACCCCACCAGCCGCCGCGCACCAGCAGCGTTCCAGCCCGCAGCAGGAATATCAGAATTACGCTGAAATGCTGGAGGTGCGAAAACAGGATCAGGAACTCCGCCACATGGACTATCAGCACGAGCAGTTGCAATACGAGCAGATAGCGTAGCCGGTAGACGAAATAAGGCATCAGCCGGTTACGCAACAAACTGGAATAGAGAGTCACAAGTCTGCCCTGCCGTTTGGCGGCTTTGCGGAACCAGGCGTCGATTTCCTTCATAAGGCTTTCCCCCGCACTGTGCCGACCGCACATTGTGCCGAGCCTGAATGGAAGACTCGACCAAAGGGTGCAAAAATGCAAGATGAAGCCGTTCATCCACCCGAAATACGGTGCAAAATGTGGAACCGACTGGACCTTCTGGCGAACGGCTGCAATAGCCCGATATGGCGGTGGCCCCGGCGCCTGGCCTTTCTTCTGACGGCTGTTTTCTGCTTAGCGGCCGTGCCCGCATTAGCGGCCGACAACCCGCCCTGCAGCCAGTTCAAGTTCTATGCATTTGCCCAGTACTGGATGCCGACGTTGTGCCTGAAGGAAAATTCGGCACTCTGCGCGGAAAACACAGACGGCAACGGGTGGGTGATACATGGTTTGTGGCCTGATTCCGACACTTCGGCAGGAGATCTAGTCTATTGTCCCAGTCGCAAATTTTACGTCGACGACCTGGAAGACATTCTGCCGCAACTGCAGTCGGCGTGGCCCAATCCGATCACCGAAAAGAGAGACACCGACCGGGGAAACCGCGGCTGGCTCTGGCGGCATGAGTGGTACAAGCATGGAGCCTGCGCCATGAAATGCGATACGTCGATCGGCTCCATGAACGACTATTTCGACAGTGCGATCAACATACATCAGCAATTCAATGTCGCCGAAGCGCTTGAAAAAGCAAGGATCGGGCCAGGAGGGGACGGACAAAATGTGGAAACTGCAAAAATTCGTCGAGCGATCAGAGTGAAGTTCGGGGTCGAGCCGACCGTCAAATGTTTCAACGACAAGAACAGCAAAAAATCATATCTGTTCGATGTCACGCTCTGTCTCGATCCGACGACGCGCCAGGCCATTGCATGCCCAAAACACGCTTCGGGCACAGGCGAATTGTGCCCCGCCGAGGTGATCTATCCCCACGCGTCGGACTGATTTGCGGCCCGGCCTGACGCGAACTGCGTTGGGTTAAACGGCCGAAGCAAAACCTGCCAGAAACAAAAGGCAATCTGTTCGGCGAAGGGCCATTGTGATCGTAGTTATCGTTCCCACCACGGTGGCGCGGTGATATGATTTCCGCGAACCCCAAGACTGTCTGTGAGATGTCGGTTGAATATCGTCGCACGGTACTGATGGAGGAACCGTTTGATGCTGAAGCCGTGGCGTATTTTTGCCCACATCTTGCTGATTGCTTTGATGGTTATGACGACCCTGATCGTTCGTGCTCAGGAGATGCCCGATGTGCTTGGCACCTGGACAGCTCATTATCGCTCCGCCGTATATGCCAAAGGCGGTTTTGAGATTGGTGAAGAGACCACAACGTTGTTGATTGAGCAGCAGGATGGCGAGTTCTTTGTGGGTGCAACGATATGGGAGATGAATGAGGAATTCTCTGGCACGTCGGATATCGGCGAACAGCAGGTAGTGGGTAGCCGCGAAACCTTCATCGGAATGATCGGTCTGGACGGCGAGGAAATCACCATGGCAGAGGTTGAGGATACCGGCATCTACCGCGGTCGCCTGCTTGACAAGGACAGGTTGATGTTGACCTATATCGAAAGTGATCTCGGCGACGCGGTATTGCTCAGGGCAATTTTCACGCCACAGCATTAAACTCAAATCGTCTAGTTGCAGTTGAATCCGGACAAGCGCTATCTCGTCTTGTCATTGTGCAATAAGCGATTCAGTAGACCGGGCACATCATAGCCAATCTCGTCCCAAAAACCGCAGTTATCGCCGAAGTTCGGTTCTGTCGCAATCCGCGTATCAATCTTCAGACGACTGGGTTTTTTTGCGTCAAACGGCTGCCAGTACGGGTTATCTGTTCCATTCGGATCGCCGTTCTGAGCAAAATTCGTCCAGTACCGCATAATCGTTATGCTCAGCTGCTTTTCCTCGGATGTAAAACTACGGTTTTGTGAGACGATCTGCGCTGTCATTGGGTTGCCAAATACGAAAGGCAGTTCTGCCGCATGGCAGACCGTCTTGTTTTCAGGTGCGCAAATGCTGTAACCCGGCCAGACGTTGTAGGACGGCGGATGCGTGAACACATAGGTCCAGACCGGAGCTTTGGCCCTAGTTGCCACATGTCGATTGGCACACATGAACAGGTAGTCGGTGATCGCATTGGCAAGAAAACTCGTATTGTCACCGTCCTGCGGCCTGTAGCGCGGCAACTGCATAATGTCTCGAGCTTTGCGGATACCGAAAATGTCATCCAGGATCAGCTCGTAGTCTGCCTTGGCCAACCGTGGCTTATCCGCGAGAAGCGAAGACTGATCATCCGCTGCGAAAATCAAGCCCTCGTTGCGAACATTGCCTATGATCGTGGGCTTGTCGATCTTAGTGCTGCTCGGTTCGATCGGAATAACATCGCTGTCAATCACCGGCGCCCAGAGTATCTCCGACGATAGGCCAGCCAGAACAAAAATATCGGGTAGCGGCCCCGATTCTTGGCTAGCCACGATATGCTCAAAAGGTCGGGTGCGAAGGCAATCAAGGCCTCGCAAATAGCACCCCGTTTCAATCTCCAGAAGATCAGAATACACGTCCGGTCTTACCGGTCGCCTTAGCGGTAGTCCGTACGGATTACTTTCCAGAATCGCTTTGTGGAAGAGAGGCTGACTTTGCGGTGAAATAAGATGGAGTGCTACTGCAGTGGCCCCGGAACTCTCCCCGAACAAGGTAATATTGTTGGGATCGCCTCCAAAACCGGCAATGTTATCACGCACCCATTGCAAGGCCATTTGCTGATCCAAAAACCCGTAATTTCCTTTCAGTCCGTGTATGCCGGAAAGAAAACCCAGAACGCCAAGCCGGTAGTTGAGGCTCACCACAACAACGTTTCCCGTTGCAGCGATATTGCGACCATCCAGGACGGGAATACTGCTGGATCCAGCGATGAAGCCGCCGCCGTGAAGAAAAACCATAACCGGTAGCCTGTTTGTGTCGTCAACCGCGGGCAGCGATGCCGGAGTCCAGACATTGAGGCTGAGACAATCCTCACTCATGTCTAGCGCAGCGCCCGGGGGCTGTGGTTGTGGGCAGACGGGGCCGAACCGGGTGGCGGTCAACATACTTGTATCATCATAGCTGACGACTGGCTGGGGCGCTTGCCACCTGTTGTTTCCAGCTGTTGTCTGGGCGTAGGGTATGCCCAGAAAAACCTGCACGGTTTGTGCGGCACTTTTGCGGAAGAAGCTAACTGTAACCGCAAACCCGCACACCGTCCCGGAGCCGGTCTCGATGTTAGGCGTGGTGCATTCTTTGGCGTGCGATTGCGAAGCTGGTTGGCGTGTGTGGCCAAATATGCCGGCCGCAATTACAATCACCAGCGCTGCATAGCGCAACATTTTAAATGGTTTGCCTGAAACTGGGATTCGTTTTTCCATATCAGACGTTCATGGCGTATGCGGTTGATTGTGCCCGTGTTTGCGCATCCGCGCTCAACTTTCCCTTTGCTTTGAACACGGAAATCGAGTTGCGCCATTCGGGAAGGACATGCCCTTCGGCATCGGTAACCCGCATTGGTTCCAGGACTGCCTTGATTTCCTCCAACGACCGGAAATCACTGGGCTCGAACGGAATGTTGGATGCGGCCAACGGCGCTACATCGGAACCTGTCAGGTATGTGCGGTCCGGGTGTGGTCTATGCGGTACGCTTGCCATATGTATCCCGTTGGCAATCATAGGTACCACGAATCCATTGCACAGGAAGGCGAGAGAATCAGCCACAAATTTTGCAAAACGGGTGGAGGCTGAATAAACGCGTTCGACGGCATTGACATAACTATCGACGAACCGGTCGAGTGGCTCGCGTTGTGGCCTTACTGTAAGAGCATATCCGTTGAAGTCTCGGAGCAGCGCATTCGGCAGAAATGCTGGCATATCCTGAACAGCGAGCCTGTGAAAATACGGTGTTCCGGGAATAGGGCATTCGAAGCTGATGAACGCCGGGACTTGAAGGCCACACTCTTTCAACCTTTGCGGTATGCGGTCGATATACCGACAGTCATCCATCGTCGCACTGACGAGCAATCCAGATAACATCAATATACCTGCCTTTCTGTTTTGATCGACCACCCGTCTCACGTCATGCGGCCTGTTCTGTTTCTTGTTCATGTCCTGGATGGTCGCGGGATTGAAGCTTTCAAGTCCGACGAATGCCGCGCGGCAACCGGAGCGCGACATCATTGAGACCAGGTCCGGGTCCGACATGATGTTGTATGTCACAGCGGCGCCCCACAAGACATCGGTTTTCTCGAGCGCGGCACAAAGTTCACGCAGATGTGCCGGATTGCCACCGATGTTATTGTCACTGAACAGAACAAAGCGCCGCTTTTGGCGCTGTATTGGTCCCTGCAGCATTGCCCGCCCTTCTTCAATATCTTGCAATACCATTTCGGGTGCGCGTGCGTGGAATCGGGTGCCGATCCCCGTCAGTGAACAAAAGTCGCAAGTAAACGGACAGCCGCGTGTTGCCTCGAATGAAAGCGGCACGAACTGCTGATGAGCAATGAGGTCGAATCTCGGAACAGGCGTACTGAATGGATTATAGGGGCCGCAGACATAGACCGGACGCAGTTCGCCGGCGCAGAAATCCGCATAGATGTCCGGTATAGTCCCTTCAGCATCCCCGATCGCGACAACGTCGAAGAAGGGGCGGCACAAGTCTGGATAGGCGCTTGCCAAAGGGCCTCCATAGACGGTTTTTGCACCACGCCGGCGCCAGAAATGAGAAAGCTGTCGAGCGCGGTCAAAATCGGAATGGAGACTGGAGATAAACACCAGGTCGTAATCGGTCTCCCAGCTTGGCTGCTCCAGAGTTTCATTTATAACATCGATATCAATATCACGGGGCAGTAGCGCAGCGATGAGCGGCCCAATTTGAGGTTGCGGCAAACTCCTGTAAAACAATCCAGTGCGTGAGTGATCCAGATAGGCCAGGATGATTGCAACTCTCATGTGTTGACCTCCATCGACTCCACAAATGTTGCGAACATTGTGTAGTTGTTTTCCCATTCAACCAGCTAAAAAAAAGGCCGCATTTGCTTCAGATCACGCCTGGATGCCGATACCCTTTGCGACATTGTATCATCGAAGTACTTGAAGCTGTGGCCTCACTATTGAGCAATTTGGCTCCAATGCCTCTCATTTTCCTTTCCACTGTGTGCGTGATGGGCAGAACCAATAGCAACGCTAGCATGCCAGTTGATGTCGCAGATTCTCGATGCGGCAATCGCGTTCTTTGAAGTCGGTATCGAAGATCAACAGCTTTTCGTTCTGCAAGTCGATCAGTGCCTGCAATGCAGCGACATCATCGGGAAATTCAGAGGATGCTTCGAGCATCCGGATTTATACAAAATCCAACCCCACAAACCATCTTGCCACTCATGACCTGGCTGATCTACGCTATCACTAGGCCAGCATTACTCTGGTCGAAATCGATGTTGGACACCAACTCTGGAACCTGGACTGCTAATTAGTCCCCGATCAGACGAGTAAACCACAACGATGACACCGTCGGCTACTTGTATTTCCTATTCCAGCCCTTACCAGACGCGCTTGCAGCGGCTGACAATTAGAACAATTGAAATGCTGACCGGGCAAATCAGGCTGCAGAGACTTTACAATCGCTATCAAGCCGAAAAGGACTCGCCGCACCGACGCAGCGAGAGTTTCTTTGACGCAGCAATTCGGCTGCTCGATCTCAACGTGCGGTTCGACGCCGCAAAGCTTTGCAATTTACCGAAAACCGGACCGATGCTTATTGTCGCCAATCACCCATTTGGTGTTGTCGACGGCCTTGTATTGACCTGGCTTGCGCTGAAAGTCCGCCGGGATGTAAAGGTTTTGGCCAACAGTGTTCTGTGCGAAGCTCCGGAAGCCCGTCACCATTTGCTTCCGGTCCATTTCTCAGGCACAGACAAAGGCAACGCAATCACAATAGATTCCCGCCGCCAGGCACTTGAATGGCTGATGGACGGTGGCGTTGTTGCCATTTTTCCAGGCGGTGGCGCTGCGACTGTGATTTCACCTTTCGAAAGCCGTGCATTCGACTTAAAATGGGTTTCCTATACTGCAAGTCTGGTTCAAAGGGCCCATCCAACGATTGTTCCAATATATTTTGACGGCCAAAACAGTCGAGCATTTCAGATTGCAAGCCACCTCAGTCCCACCTTACGAACCTCGTTGTACTGTCACGAGGCGGCCCGGTTGATCGGAAAATCGTTGGACGTGGCAATCGGCGATCCGATCAGCCACGATCGGTTTGTGGATCAAAAAAACCGGGCAGCGATTGTCGCTGAGCTACGCCAGCAGACATTTGCCCTGTCGGGCCGGCCGAATATGGACTGTAAACTTCGAGTTGAGCCTGAAATTATCTGAATGCATCAATAGTCCGCACAGCTGCTGTCCAACAACCAAAATCCGCCTGTCGCTGGCGCATGTCTGCTTTCGGGCAAGTGCGGCGCAACATCAATAAACTGGCTGAACGTCCGCTGTGGGCCGTGAGTTGCCGTGAGCTCCAACTTCATTGATTTGCTGTTTGTGCGCCACGTAAATCTCGTCGCTTTTAATCCTAGCGAACAAATTTGCAACGAACGTCGATCCCAGTGAAGAAATAGATGCACCGATGTATTGTCGAGAGACAACATCTCACTGTGGATAAAATTAGCTCATAATTGTGTTTACGGTGGCGACTAGAGCGTTTTGCGTTTGATTTGAATCGATAGGGATTCCCAACGCTTGATTTGTCTGATTCAGTTCCCTTGAGGAGGTGTCTTATGGGCAAATCGTTTTCTGTGGATCTTCGTGAGCGTATCGTTGGCTATGTTTCGGC
>JAAEOH010000050.1 GCA_024244645.1 Hyphomicrobiales bacterium | reverse complement strand
CATCCCCATACAGGCCCGCGGCATGTGAATGGCCGCACCTTCGAGGCCGGACACATGACTGCACCTGATCGCAGGTTCCCCAACTATACCAAAAACGGCTTGCTTCACCGGGGGCATCCACACATGTCTCATCTTCGCTCCCTCATGGGCTACGATGACCCAGAAATCCTCCGTTATTCAATAACCCCAATCTGTCTCAGAGGTGCTGACGGCGTACACTCGAGCCATTGAAGGCACCTACCAGAGGTCGTCGAGCGCCCTAAGAACATCGTGACGGCTTATTTGTCCGACCAGTCGATTGCCGGACATCACGGGAAATCGCCGATAGGGCCCGTTCAGGAATATCTGCGCCACCTCGACAATGTCCGTGTCGGCGTCGATCGTTTCTACATCGCGCCTCATATAGTCGGACACGCGACCGCCCCACTCCTTGTGATAGGTCGCGTTGAATACGACTTTGAAGCAGTCTTTCTTGGAGAGTACGCCGATGAGTTGTCCGCGTTCATCGAGAACCGGCGCTCCCGAGAGCCGCTTCTCGAGCAGGACTTTCATCGCCCGGTGTATATCCGTCTCGGGCGCAAATGTGACAAGCTTCGTTGACATATAGTCTCTTGCCGTTCGCGATGGGCGCATGACGCCTCCGACCCTAGTTGGGCAGTTTGGCAGGGAGGTCTATCTTAGGAGCCCTGTGTCGCCTGACCAATCGTGTGGCGCAAGAATTCGTTCCGATCTGGCCGCATCGGTACAGACTTTGCACCCGGTGTCCTGTGTTCCCGGACCGCTGAATGGCCCGCAGCCAACGCCGATCGGCCGCTTTCGCACGATGACGCCCAGCGCCAACCCGCCGACCGACAACGCCATGACCAGGAAACTGAGTAAGAAGAGTTCCACCGCGACCTCCGTCAGCCGATCAGATATTGTTCGAACGCCGGCGAACTCAGTTCGGCGAAGCCTTTTCCGTCCTTCACGATGAACAGCGCGGCGATTTCCTCTCGCAGGGCCAGTCCGTAGCCGGCATCCGGTCCGAGCACCATCAGCGCCGTGGAAAGCGCGTCGGCACGCATTGTGGAGGGATTGATCACCGTGACCGACGCGAGCTTATGGCGAACGGGCTCGCCGCTGCGCGGATCGATGATGTGTGAATAGAGTGCAGAATCGTGCTCGAAGAATATCCGATAGTTCCCGGACGTTGCGATCGCAACGCCATCGAGAGCAACAATTCGCTGTATCGTTCTCGGCCCGGCAACGGGCCTTTCCACGCCAATTCGCCATGGCCGACGGCGCGGGCTGAGCCCTCTTGCCCTGAGCTCGCCGCCGATATCAACGAGGTAGTGGGCCACGCCTTGCTCGTCGAGATATTCCGCCAGCTTGTCGACCGCGAAGCCCTTGGCGATACCTGACAGATTAATCGCGATGTCGGAACGTCGCTTGGCGATCGCGGCCGGCGCCTTCCTGGTTCGAATATGCCGGAAGCCGATCCGGCCGAGCGACTCCTGGATCTTGCCGGAGGGTGGTATTTGCCGGCCACCGGATCCGGGCCCGAATCCCCAAAGATCCACCAAGGATCCAACGGTCGGATCGAACGCGCCACCGGAGAGCCGGCCGACACGCAATGACTCGTCGATCACAGTAAAGGTATCGTCGGAGACGCCGGCCCATGACGAGGATCTGCCGGCATTGAAAAGGGAAATCTCGGAGTCCACGCGCCAATGCGACATCTGCTGATTGATGACTTCCAGGCGGTGCTCGATTGCCGAACGGAGGCCTCCCCGATCCATATCTGCGGGGAACTTGGTGATTTTGACACCGTAGCCGGTCCCCATGGTAGGGCCGGTTGTCGTCGTCATAGGCCTCCAGGAATCCTCCTCATCGCAGCCGACGAGGCCCGCCAACGGCGTGGCTAGCGCGATGTTCTTCATGCCCCGAAGGATCTCGCGTCTGGAAAGAATCGAGGCCATCACTCAGCCTCCGAAATCGTCGAAAAAAATATTCTCGGGATCGACACCCAGATTGTCCAGCATGTTGCGGACCGCCTCGATCATCACTGGGGGGCCGCACAGGTAATAATCGCAGTCCTCCGGCGCCGGATGGTCTTTGAGATAACTCTCGTAGAGGACGTCGTGGATGAATCCCGTCTTGCCGGTCCAATGATCTTCGGGCCTAGGTTCCGATAGCGCTATGTGCCAGTCGCAATTGTCGTGTTTCGCCTGCATCCGGTCGAAGTCGTCGACGTAGAACAGGTCCTGTCGGCTTCGCGCGCCATACCAGAAAGTGATCTTCCGCTTCGACTTCAGACGTTCCAGCTGATCGAATATGTGGGACCGCATCGGGGCCATGCCCGCGCCGCCCCCGACGAAGACCATTTCCGACTCGGACTCGGTGGCAAAGAAATGCCCGTAAGGACCCGATATTTCAACTTTGTCGCCTGCGTTCAGGCTGAATATGTAGGACGACACAACCCCAGGAGGGATGGACTCGGATGCCCCTGGCGGCGGCAGAGCGATCCTAGCGACAAGTATGATCACATTTTTCTCGTCGGGGTAATTGGCCATTGAGTAGGCGCGGGTCGTGGGGGTCCTGGTCTTCGCCTGAAACCGCCACAAATCGAAGCGATCCCACTCGGCACGGAACTCGGAATCTACCTCGAAGTCGGCGAAGTTCGCCTGATAGGGAGGACAGCTGATCTGGACATACCCGCCGGCACGAAAGTCGATGGTCTCTCCAGGCGGCAGTTCAAGCACGAGTTCCTTGATCAGCGGCGTGACGTTCGCATTGGAACGGACAATGCAATCCCAGTGCTTGACGCCAAAGATCTCCTCCGCCACCTCAACCGCCATGTCCTCTTTGACCATCGTCTGACAGGCCAGTCGCATTCCCTCAGCTGCCTCGCGCTTGGTGAAGCGGGCCACCTCGGTCGAAAACATCGCTCCGCCACCATACAACACCTTTACGCGGCACTGACCACAGGTGCCTACCCCGCCGCAGGCCGACGGCAGGTAGATGCGAGCCTCCGCGAGAACGCGCAGCAACTTGTCCCCGGCCTTGGCCTTGACTGTCCTTTCCTCGTTGACGGTGATGTCGACCATTCCGGTTGCCACCAGCCTCGAGCGAACGGCCAGGATGACAAGCACTAGGCAGAGAACGATGCCGGTGAACAGTGCAATACCGAGGCCAATCTCAAGCATCTGACATCCTCACGCGGGACCGCGCGGCCTCATCCGATCTGAATGCCTGAGAAGGCCAGGAAACTGAGCGAGATCAGCCCGACGGTAACGAAGGTGATGCCCATGCCTTGCATCCCCTGAGGAACGTCGCTGTATTTCAATCTTTCCCGGATACCAGCCAGGATGGCGATGGCTACGGCCCAGCCGAAGCCCGAGCCGAATCCGTAGACTACGCTCTCAGCGAAATTGTAATCGCGTTCGACCATGAACAGCGACCCGCCGAGGATGGCGCAGTTTACCGTCACGAGTGGCAGGAATATGCCAAGGGCGAGGAAGAGCTTGGGGAAGAACCTGTCGAGCGCCATCTCAAGGATCTGGACCATGGCGGCGATTACGCCGATGAAGCTGATCAGCGCCAGGAAACTGAGATCGACGTCGGGCATGCCCGCCCAGGTAAGCGCGCCCTCCTTTAGTAGATATGAATAGATCAGATTGTTGAGCGGTACGGTGATCGTCTGCACCACGAGGACGGCGACTCCGAGACCGATTGCGGTCTCTACCCGCCTCGATGTGGCGAGGAACATGCACATGCCGAGAAAGAAGGACAGCGCCAGATTCTCAATGAATGCCGCCTGGACGAACAAGCTCGGATACCCGGTCATGACGCACGCTCCGATTGGCCGGTCGGTAAGGTCGTAAATTCTTGTTGTTCAACCTGCTCCGACTTCCAGCTCCGAAGACCCCAGATCAGGAAACCAATAAGGAAGAACGCACTCGGTGGCAGGAGCATCAGCGCGGCTGGATGGTACCAGCCCCCGGCCGAAATCGTTGGCAGTATTTCGACGCCCAGGAGGGTCCCCGACCCGAACAGCTCCCGCACCGCCCCCACTAAAATAAGGATCCAGCTGTAGCCCAATGCGTTGCCGAGACCGTCCAGGAAGCTGAGGCGCACGTCGTTCTTCATCGCGAAGGCCTCCGCCCGCCCCATAATGATGCAGTTAGTGACGATGAGCCCGACGAACACGGAAAGCTGCCTGCTGAGCTCGTATGCGTAGGCCTTTAACAGCTGGTCGACGACGATCACCAGCGATGCAATGATCGTGATCTGAATGATGAGGCGGACGTTCCTTGGCATATGCCGGCGGATTCGGCTGATCACGGTATTGGACACGGTGATGACCGCCATGACCGCGAGCGACATGATCAGCGCCGTGGCCAAGGTCTTGGTTACAGCGAGGGCGGAACAGAGCCCGAGGATCTGAAGCGTAATCGGGTTGTCGTTCACCAATGGATTGAAGAAGGCTCTCGCGGCCGGACTTTCCATCGTCAACCTCGTCGTTCTGGGATATTTCGGAGAAAGGGGCCGAAGCCGTCGCTGCCGAGCCAGAAGCGCAGCAGATTGGTGACGCCTCGGCTGGTCCAAGTGGCACCTGTCAGACCCTCAACCAAGTACTCTGCCTCGGGCGAGTCCGGCTCCACCGGACCCTCGGCGACGCCAATGCCAGGGTCGCCGGCGCCTGCCCAGACCCTTTTGCCCTGCCACATGCTGCGCCATTCGGGATCGTCGATCAGGGCACCGAGACCTGGGGTTTCGCCATGTTGGTAAAAGCTCAATCCGATCGCGGTGCGGAGATCGCCGGAGAGCCCAAGGTAGCCATGCAGCATAGAGCCGAAACCACGACCGCGTACGGGAATGATAACCGCGCGGAGGCGTTCCTGCTCGAGGACAAGGTAAACGACGGCGAAGTTTGCCCGTCTACCGATCTGAGCAAGATCACGCTCCGGCGGTATTGGGACGCTCAGCGAGGGATCCTTCGCCGCGCTGCGCTGGTCAAAATTGGCGGGATCGATCGAGGGAACATAGCGCCCCGTCGCCAAGTCCACGACCCTTGCCTCGACACGGATCGACTCCTCTATTTCGAGCGCTTTTTCGACACCCGGCAACAGGGCGGCGATTTCGTCGATGCGCGCCAGGCGTTCGCGTTCCTTGTTGGCTTCCTGTAGAGGCTTCAGCAGAACCGCCGATCCGGCCACCAGGATCGACGCGACAAAACAGACGGCCAGCGTGACGAATATCGCCTTCAGCGGGCTGTCGTTTGGGAGGGCCAGCAGCCTGCCGAACCACGAACTCGGATTGTTGGCTGGGCTGCTAGGCACTGCGCCGTTCCCTTCTCTTGATGTTCGCTTGCATGACCACGTAGTCGATCAGCGGCGCGACGATGTTACCGAACAAGATGGCGAACATCACGCCGTCGGGATGCGCGACGTTCGCAACGCGGATCACGACGACCAAACCGCCGATCAGGATTCCGTATATCCAGCGGCCGGTATTAGTCCCCGCTGCGGTCACCGGATCCGTGGCCAGGAAAACCACGCCGAAGGCAAAGCTCCCAAGGACCAGATGCCAATGCCACGATAGGTCGCCGAACGGGAGACCGGTGCCCACGAACTGGTTGAACATCAGAGCAGCCACAATCATGCCGAACATCGCCCCCGCCATCACGCGCAGCGATGCCACCCGTGTAGAGATCAGCAGCGCCGCGCCGAGTAAACATGCCAGTGTCGAGGTTGCGCCGAAAGCGCCAGGCACCGCGCCAAGGAAGGCTTGCATCCAGTTCGTGCCGGCCCAGTTGACCGCCTCGATCCCGCCGCCCGCGGCAATCTTCATGGCGGTCGCGCCGGTGAAGCCCTCGACGACTGTCCAGGCGGTCTCGCCGACCATCTGCTTCGGATAGGTGGCATAGAGAAAAGCGAGACCGGCGAGTGCCGGATTCAGGAAATTCTTGCCGAGACCACCAAAGATTTCTTTGGCGACGACGATGCCGAAGGACATGCCAAGTGCAACCTGCCAGAGCGGCACCGCAGGCGGTAGGCTGAGCGAGAACAAGAGGGCGACCACGACCAGACCCGGCCCCCGCTCGCGTTTGCGCAGCTTGGCGAAAACGCGTTCCCATAGCTCCCCGACGATCAGCGCCACTGCTAAGACCGGCAAGTAGTACAGCGCGCCGTGCAACACAGACGCCCAGACGTCGAAGGGGTCGTAACTGATGCCGAGTGCCTCGAGGATAGCGCTGCGCCAGCCCGGTGTCGAAACGAGGCCGATCTGCTCCATGTGGAGGTTGGCCTGGTGGCCAGTATTGAAGAGTGCCATAAAAATGCACGGGATGAGTGCCACGACGACCCAATTCATCGCTTTCGCCACGCTCATCCCATCACGCACGTGGGGCGCGGCCTGGGTCACCGCCAAGGAAGCAGTGATGACTCCGTGATCGGAGAAAGTGCGACCGGGCCGTCGGCCCATCAGATTCCGCAGTAGCCCTATCATTCGCCTTTCTCAATTTGGTCCAGGCAAGCCCTAAGCAACGGGCCATAATTGATCTTGCTGGGACATACAAAGCTGCAGAGCGCCAGGTCCTCTTCGGCCAGCTCGAGACAACCGAGCGCTTGGGCCGTGTCGGTATCGCCGACGAGCAGCGCGCGTAGCAGCTGCGTCGGCAGGACGTCGAGGCCCATGACCCGCTCGAAACCGCCGAGCGGGACGAATGCTGCTGGTGTGCCGTGAAGCGCGCTCGTGAGGGGTCTCTTGCGTCCTTGATGCTCTGCCGTCACGGCCACGCTGTAGGCGGTAAAGACATCCTTGGGGCGGTGAAAATACCCTGCCCGGACCGTTTCCTCGCGAGCCTCTGCGATTGCCGACACCTGGTTATGGAAGCGCCCGATATATCCGAGTTCCCCTGTGGCATGATGGCCGGATAGCACCGAGCCCGAAATGACCCGACAATCGGGTGCGATGAGCTCGCCCCGCATCAGATCGTTCGTATTAGCGCCGAGGCGGGTTCGGACCAAGCGCGGGCGTTTCACCTCCGGGCCCGATAGTGCTACGATTCGGTCAACTGACAGCCTTCCGCTCGTGAATAGCTTGCCGATGGCGATCACGTCCTGATAACCGAGATGCCAGACGAACTTTTGCGAACTTACGGGATCCAGATGATGAATATGCGTCCCGACGAGCCCCGAGGGATGGGGACCGGCGAATTGCATGATGGTGATATTGTCAGCGTCGCCCATGGGCAGATCGGCGAACGGTGCCTGGCAGACGAAGACGCGCCCTTCGGCCAATTGCGAGATGATCGTCAGGCCGTTCGCGAAGTCGTCTCTGGAATTTTCAATGATCAGCTCCGCCACCGGCGCCAGCGGTTCACTGTCCATGGCAGTCACGAAGATGGAAGACGGCATAGCGCCAGGGTCCGGCACCTTGCCGTAAGGCCGAGCTCGCAATGCCGTCCACAGCCCCGAAGCGAGCAGGTTATCGATGATCGCGTCGCGTCCCAGACTGTGCAGGCGATTCGAGGACCAACTCTCAAAGGCCAGTTCCTCGTCGCCAGCTAGCTCGACAACGACGGAGAGAAGCACCCTCCTCGGCCCCCGATTTATCTGCCTTACGATGCCAGTACCGGGTGCAACGAAGACGACCTCAGGGTTCTTTCGGTCGGCGAATAGCGGCTGTCCGAGTTTGACGCGGTCACCCTCTTCGACGAGCATGGCCGGGCGCAGACCGATGTAGTCGCCCCCCAGTACGGCGGCGGAGGTGACCCCTTTCTCGTCTGTGATTTCCTGTTGGGGCTCTCCCGAGATTGGGATATCGAGCCCTTTTTCGATCGTGATCACGTTGTCTGCATTGGCGCCGAGACCTCGTGCCCGCAGGAAGCGGGAACCCCTCATCATCCGGCTATCCAGACCGGGCTTTCGGTGTTTGCATTCAGCACCGCACCATTCAATCTCTGTGGCCGACCCCGATTATAAGTGCACCATCCCGCATTGCTACCAAGATCCCCACTCCCCTGTAGAGCATTCTTTCAAAAGCTTGAGCGGTTAGCGGCTAAGGCGGATGGTAGCCGAGATCAGAGCGGAAAAGCCGCGATCTCCCGTATATCGAGCGATGTGATTCAAAGCATCCAATTGAGCTACTCCCCGAAAATCGGACAGTGACGGAAGCTATGTGATCGGCTTTTCTGGTCCTCGACGAGAAGGAGATCAGCGATGTCGATACGGAAGCAGTACAAGGCCGAGTTCAAGGCACATGTGGCGCTGGAGGCGCTGAAGGGGGAGCACACGGTCGCCGATCTGGCGAGCCGGTTCGGTGTGCACCCGACGATGGTCCATCAGTGGAAGCGGATGCTGTTGGAGGGCGCGCCCGATGTATTCGAGCGTGGCGGGACGGGCCGCAAGTCCGAGTTGGACGAGGCGACCGTCAAGGCGCTCCACGCCAAGATCGGGGAGCTGGCCGTGGCCAACGATTTTTTGTCCGCAAAGCTCAAACCCTGGACCGGGAAGTGAGGCGGCTAT
Organism: Hyphomicrobiales bacterium; assembly: GCA_024244645.1. Classification (GTDB taxonomy): domain Bacteria; phylum Pseudomonadota; class Alphaproteobacteria; order Rhizobiales; family Rhizobiaceae; genus Hoeflea_A. The sequence goes on along the minus strand of JAAEOH010000050.1, from coordinate 1,363 downwards.
GGTTGAGCGGGATCATCCAAGGCTGTCGATCGGCACGCAGTGCCGGCTTCTGTCGATCGGCCGGTCGTCGTACTACCATGTTCCGAAGGGCGAGACGGCCGAGAACCTGAGGCTGATGCGCCTCATCGACGTGCAGTTCCTGGAGACGCCGTTCTATGGCGTCAAGCGGATGACGTGGCATCTGCGCGCCGAGGGGCATGCGGTCAACGAGAAGCGGGTCCGCCGGCTGATGCGCAAGATAGGTCTCATGCCGATCTACCAGCTGCCGCGCACCAGTGTCAGGGCCAAGGGGCACCGGAATTGGCCGTATCTTCTGCGAGGACTTCGGATTGCGCGGCCCAACCAGGTGTGGGCGGCGGACGTGACCTACATTCCGCTCGCCAGGGGGCTTCCTCTATCTGGTCGCCATCATAGACTGGTTCAGCCGCAAGGTGCTCTCCTGGCGCCTGTCAAACACGTTGGAGGCGGCGTTCTGCGTCGAAGCCCTGAACCGATGCATTTGCTCGGTTCAGGCCTCCGGATATCTTCAACACCGACTAAGGCCCCAAGTTCACCGCCTTCGCCTTCACGCAGCGGCTCAAGGACGCCGGCGTCCGGATATCGATGAACGGCAAGGGGCGCTTCCTCGACAACATCTTCGCTCCTTAATGGCTACGATGACCCAGAAATCCTCCGTTATTCAATAACCCCAATCTGTCTCAGAGGTGCTGACGGCGTACAAGCCTTGGGCCGCTGCTCTTGCTTCGAGAATCGAGTCAATGCCGTATGACGAAGTGTGTGCGGCGTTATGCGGCCCGGGTCGAGCTCGGCTCCGATAACGCACCGCTGAAACGGTCGGCTCATCTGTTCAACATGCCCGCTCTTAGAGCGCTTGCTCGTGAACATCCAACCATCCGGGTCCTCCGCCATCTCCCGTTCCTTCGTCAGTATGTCGGCCAGTTCGGCGGTGAGCGGTTGATCTCGCCATCGGCCGCCCTTAGTCTTCACGCGAATGCGGCGGCGGTCGGGGTCGAATCGATCGAACCGGCCGGATAGGATTTCGCCATGTCTCATCGAAGAGCTAAGCCCCATCTCAATGAATAGCCAGAGGTAGGGCGCCACGTCATCAAGTGCAGCGGCTAGGAGAGCCTTCTCGTTGTCCGGGAGCTATGCCCGAAAGTTGGTGACGGGCTGGTCAGGCGGCGTTTTGGATTTGCTTGATGCCGTCCTTGAATGTCACTCCCTGGATGACCTCGGCGAGGTGGTTTGATCCATCGAGCCTGCGCCATTTCTTCCTGGCGCTCAACAGCAGTTTGAAGACCATGGCGAGCGCGGTCTTGCGACTGAGGCAGCCCTTGGTCTTGGTGGTCCTGAGCCGCACCGT
>JAAEOH010000049.1 GCA_024244645.1 Hyphomicrobiales bacterium | reverse complement strand
TGCGAAATCCGCTGCACAGTGGAAGTGCTCGCCCCGGACACGTTGCCGAAAGCCGAAATGAAAGCGAAACGCGTTTTCGACGAACGCGGCAGCAGTTAACGACCTTTGGGACAAAAGTAGCCGGGCACATCCCCGGTTTGAGCCGCCTAAAATGCATATTGGCGGTAATGTCCACTTAGAATTAATGGACATTATCTCCCATTAGCGAACCGTATCAGAGCGGGTTCCCCGAACGGATACAAGCAATTATCGAAGCGATCCTGATGGAAGGCATAAGAAGTGCTGATCTCCAGGAGGACCTGGACGCGCGTCTGTCAACCCTGTCGCTTATTGGATTGTGCAACTCAGCCATGCCATGGCTGCGAAAGTCATCAAGTTTTACCATTGAAGACGTAGTCAAGGCGTTTTCGAAAATTCTGGTTTCCGGTATGAGCCGCTAAACCAACTACGACTCCGCGTAGACTTTTCTCAATTCGGTTTTCAGTATCTTGCTAAGAGCACTTTTGGGAAGTGCTTCGACAAAGGCCATCTTGCGGGGAATTTTGTATCCCGCAATGCGTTTGCGGCAATGGGTAATAACCTCTTCCGAGGTCAAAGCTGTGCCGGGGTTGGGAACAATGACAGCAAATACCGCTTCGCCGTATTTCTCATCAGGAATACCGATGACGGCCACTTCATGCACGCCAGAATGTTGGTAAAGAACAGCTTCTACTTCCGATGAATAGACGTTCTCGCCGCCTGTGATGATCATGTCCTTTTTGCGATCAAGCAGATACAGGTAACCGTGCTCATCAATGCGTCCGATGTCACCCGTATAAAACCAACCATCGCGGAATGCCTGTTCGTTGACATCTGGAAGGTTATGATAACCCGTTGTTACGTTAGCTCCACTGACTACCACCTCGCCCGAGCGGCCCGGGGGAAGCTCCTGCCCGGTTCCATCGATAATTTTTAGTACGATGTTGACGAGGGGCTTGCCGGCGGATTTCAATAGCGTGTCGTTGCCCTCATCAACGGCACGGCAATGCGCGTCATAATCGAGCGTGGTCAAAATCGGTGCAGTCTCCGTCAAGCCATACCCCTGAGTGATTTCCACGTGCGGGAAAGCGGCCATGGTTCTTTTGATCCATACAGAAGCCATGGGGGCTGAGCCGTAGAAAAGGCAACGCAAGTTCGACAGGTCGTACTCTTCCAAGTTGGGTTCATGCAACATACCGATGATCAGCGTTGGTGGCAGCATCACTACGGTAGCTTTAGCTTTTTGCAGTGTTTCCAGGATTGCTTGAGGTGTTGGCGCCGATAGATACGCATGGGCCGCCCCCAGCATGGTAAAGCCCGTACCGATAAGGTCGGCTGAATGAAACATCGGGGCCACATGAAGGTAAATGTCGTCTACCGTCATCTTCAGTGCGGTGGCCAGTTGCATACCGTTGGTCAGGATGTTTCGGTGACTCAGACGCACACCCTTGCTCCTGCCGGTGGTGCCACCGGTATAAATGAGGATTGCCAGGTCGTCTTCATTGGCATTCTGGGCGGCGGCAGGTTCAAGGTCAATTAGGGCGCTGTCATACCCTGATGGTAGGTCGAGGCTCTTTGATTTGAAGCCTGCCAATTCGTCGGTTTTCAGCAGGTCACTGAAGCATTCTTCGATGAACAAATACTGACAATTCGCATCGTCCAAGATGTAGGCAATTTCCCTGGCTGATAGTCTGAAATTAATGGGGACGGGAATGCAGCCGCACCAATACCCGCCGTAGATAAGTTCGGCCTGCCGACGCGAATTGGTCGACAAAATGGCAAAACGTTCCTCCTTCTTGAGGCCCACTTTGGTCAGGAGGCTCGCAGCACGGGCGATGCGCTCGGTGAACGTCTCCCAGCGCATCGGCGTATCCCCTTCAATGACGGCAGGACGATAGCCAAAATGGGTTTGAGCCTGTTTAAAAAGCGATACTAAAGTTGTCATTTAGGCCTTCAACACCAATTGATATTTTGTCGAGGAAAACACCTACCTTCTTGACTTTTCGTAAGCGCCCATATGGTCATTTATCTGCAAGGTAGTTCCACGGCAACAACTCGTTAATCCGGTTGATTTTGTGATCTGCGATACGGCTGAGGACATCGGTGAGCCAGGCTTGCGGATCGACGCCGTTGAGCTTGGCCGTTTCGATCAGGGTAGAGTCGCATCAGAATTTGGATCAATACAAGGTCGGTCAGGCCGGACGCTTTCCAATCTCAACGACTACGAACACCTATTCCTAC